>JBDTRS010000017.1:0-22034 GCA_039931575.1 Gaiellaceae bacterium | reverse complement strand
TCTCGAAGTTCTATCGCGCCGAGACCTCGTCTCCGAGCGCGCACGGGACGGGCCTTGGGCTCTTCCTCGCACGCGGCCTCCTTGCTGCGATGGGAGGCCGGATCTGGGTCGAGTCGAAGGAAGGCCAGGGTGCGACGTTCGTCTGCGAACTGCCCGCCGGGAACGGGCGCCGCAAGGACGTGGGACCGAAGGAGAAGGAGGAGGCGGTCGTTCCGCGGTGATCAGGACGCTCGTCATAGACGACGAGGCGCCGATCCGCCTTCTTTGCCGTGTGAACCTCGAGGCAGAAGGGATCGAGGTCATCGAGGCGGCCGACGGCCCGAGCGGACTCGAGGTCGCGAGGCGCGAGCTTCCCGACGCGATCCTCCTCGACGTGATGATGCCGGGGCTCGACGGCTGGAGCGTCGCCGAGCGGTTGCTCGACGAGGAAGCGACGCGGGCGATCCCGATCATCTTCCTGACCGCCCGCGCGGACATCCGCGACCGGGTGCGGGGCCTCGGCGCGGGAGGCCTCGACTACATCACCAAGCCGTTCAACCCGGTCGAGCTTGCATCCCTCGTGCGCGAGGTCGTCGACGCCGTCGAGCGTGGCGAGCGCGAAGAGCTTCGCGCCGAGAAGCTGGCGGAGCTCCGCGACGCGCTCGGCACGGCCTAGCTCGCCCGGCCGGCCCGGGCAGTCTGCGCCAGGGCGATCGCGGCGAGCACGAGGATGCCGCCGGCGATCTGGTCCGGCCCGATTTCCTCCTCGAGCCACGCGTAGGCGACGAGGCCGGCGAGCACGGGCTCGACCATGGCGACGACGGTCGCCCGCGTGGCCGGAATGTGGTGGAGCGCGGTGATCATGCAGATGAACGGGACGACGGTCCCGAAGATGACGATGTAGGCGATCAGGAGCCAGACCGGCGCGTGCAGCCCGTCGAGCCGCCCGAGCAGGGACGCGTCACTCGTCACGACGCGGCCGGGAAAGCTCCACCACGGCTGGACCGCGGCCCAGAAGAGGGCGGCGAAGAAGAACCCCCAGGCGAGGAGCGACAAGACGTCCCGCCCTTGCCGGAGACTGTGCTCGGCCATGAGGATGTAGAGGGCGTAGGCGACCGCGCCGCCGAGCGAGGCGGCGACGCCGAGGCCGTCCAGCGTCCCGCCGCCGCTCCACACCTGAGCGACGAGCGTGAGGCCGGCCAGGGCCAGGGCGAGCGCTACCCATAGCCGCCGGCGCACGGGCTCGTGCACGAAGAAGCGGGCCCAGAGAGCGACCAGCACCGGAGCGAGGTACTGGATCACGAGGGCAATCCCGATATCGAGGTGCGTGATCGCCGTGAAGTAGAAGAAATGGACGAACGCAAGGCCGCAGACGCCGAAGAGGGCGAGGTAGCCCGCCTCGCGGGGAGAGAGGCGGAGGCTTCCCCGCCGCAGGATCGCGACGCCCACACAGAGGAGGATTGCCGCCCCTGTTCCCCTCACCTCGGCGAGCCGGAGCGGTGTCAGTCCTCCGGAGTCGACCACGATCTTCGCGACGGTCGCGTTGAGGGACCAGAGGATGACGGCGACGACCACGAGTCCGTATCCGAGGGCAGGGCGGGGGTGCGCGGCGGTCTCGTCCTGGAGTTCGCGGGCGCTGAGCGGGGCGTCGACCACGGCGGCTGAGGTTATCCGGGCGGCTCACGCTCTACACTGGAGAGGCGCGGGACGTGGCGCAGCCTGGTAGCGCGCCTGCTTTGGGAGCAGGAGGCCGCCGGTTCGAATCCGGCCGTCCCGACTGAATCGGCTCCGGCTTTGATACACCTCGGCCATGCGCTACCGGAAGCTCGGCGCCTGGGGGGTCAAGGTCTCGGAGATCTCACTCGGCTCGTGGCTGACCTACGGCGGGTCGGTCGAGGACGAGCGTGCGATCGCCTGCATTCACCGGGCCTTCGAGCTCGGCGTCAACTTCTTCGACACGGCGAACGTCTACCGGCGGGGCGCCGCGGAGGAAGTGACCGGGCGCGCGCTCAAGGACATCCCGCGCGACGACTACGTGCTTGCGACGAAGGTCTACTTCCCGATGGGCGACGGCCCGAACGATCGCGGGCTCTCCCGCAAGCACATCATGGAGCAGTGCCACGCCTCCCTGCGCCGGCTCGGCACGGACTACATCGACCTATACCAGTGCCATCGCGCGGACGCCGACACGCCCCTCGAGGAGACGGTTCGCGCGCTAGACGACCTGGTCTCGCAGGGGAAGGTGCTCTACGTGGGAGTGTCGGAGTGGTCCGCGCAGCGGATCGAAGAGGCCCGGCGCATCCAGGACGACCTCGGGCTCGACCCGCTCGCCTCCAACCAGCCCGAGTACTCGATGCTGCAGCGGAAGATCGAAGCCGACGTCCTGCCCGTCTGCAAGCGCCTCGGGATCGGTCAGGTCGTGTGGTCACCGATCGCCCAGGGCGTCCTTGCCGGAAAGTACAAGCCGGGCGAGCAGCCGCCGAGCGGGACGCGCGCATCCACACCGGGCGACCAGGACATGATGTCGCGCTTCATGCGCGACGACGTCCTCACGGCCGTGCAGGAGCTGCGGCCGGTTGCGGACGACCTCGGGATCACGATGGCCCAGCTGGCGCTCGCCTGGGTTCTGCGCGAGCCGGGCGTCTCGAGCGCGATCGTCGGCGCTTCCCGGCCGGAGCAGGTGGAGGAGAACGTCGCTGCGAGCGGAGTCGAGCTCGGTCCAGACGTCCTCGAGCGGATCGACGAAATCCTGGGCGGCGTCCTCGTCTCCGCGCCCAGCGGGGACTAGCGACTCCCGGCTACGTGAGCCGCAGCGCGAGCGAGCCGAGCAGGAAGAGCCAGAGCACGGCGATCACGACCGCGAGCACGACGGCCACGAACGTGGTCGCCTCGCGCGGGATGCCCTGCTTGGCCGCCCGCCAGCCGACCACCCCGAAAACGAGCGTCCCGAGCGTGGCGATGGTGGTGACAGGAAGGAGCGAGTCGGCGAAGGCGAGGGTGCCGAACCACGTCACGATCCCGGCTCCGCCCAGGCCGAGGAACGCGGTCGAAGCGCGCTCGTCGTCTTCCAGCGCTCGGTCCAGCTCCCACACGCTCTGACTGTAGGTCGGTCAAGGGCGAATTCGTGCCCCAAAAGGGTTAGAGGCCGTCCTTAGAGGTCCTTGCGGTTGAAGCCCGCGAGCGCCACCGCGGCCAGGCCGGCGAGATACGCGAGCACGAACGGGCCGAGCCAGCCACCTGCGGGCTGCGCGCCGCCGAACGGTCCGAGCGAGAGCGCGGCTTTCGTGAAGCCCGCCGTGTCGGCCGTGATCCCATTGAGGGCGTCCTGGTAGAGCGCCTCGAAGGGAAGCGCCCAGGACGCGGTGTTGGCAATCGTGTTCAGGCTGTTCGAGTTGAGCGCCTCGCCGATCTGGCCGAGGAGGCCGGCGACGAGGCCCGCCCCGAAGATCATGAAGACGGCGATCCCGTTTGCGGTCGCCGAGAACACGATCGACCCGAAGAGCGAAAGGGCGACGAGGACCGCAACCGCGCCCGCCAGCTCGACGGCGGGGATCACGATCCGGTCCGGCCACCAGCCGGTGACCCAGTGTGTGATTAGGAGCGCTGCGGCGTAGACCGCGACCACGTAGACGGCGCAGACGATCGCAGCCGCGGCGAAGCGGCCGCCGAGCAGCGTGGCACGTCCAACCGGCCGCACGACGAGCGGTTGCAGGAGGCCGCGCTCGGCGTCGCCGCGCACGACCGCATGCGTGAGGAAGATCGCGAGCACAGTTCCGAGAAAGAGCACCGCGAAGAGCGAGAGGCCGAAGAGGGTCGCGCTGAAGAGCACCTGCTGGTCGATGAGCGCGCCGGCTCCGACCTGTTCCGTCGCGAACGGGTCGATCGACCTGTAGGCCTTGTAGACGCCGAGGGCGTAGAGCGCCAGGAAGGCGACCGTCAGGACGAGCACGACCGGGAAGACGCGCCGGCGCACGCTCTCGCGGATCGCGTAGCCGGCGATGATCGCCGCCCCTCTCACGTCGTTTGCCCGCCGACTGCTTCGAGGTAGATTTCCTCCAGGGTCGATTCCATGACGCGCACGCCGTAGACGCGCTCGCCCGCGGCGACGAGCTCGGCGACGATCCGCGGCGCGTCCTCTCGGCGCGCCGACTCGAAGAGCCGCGTCCCTTCCGCGGTGTCGACCTCGACTCCGCGCGGTCGCGCGAGCTCCTCCGTCCGGCCCGCGGCGACCACGACCCCGCGCGCGAGGATGACGACGCGGTCGCAGACCAGCTCGACCTCGCTCAGAAGGTGCGAGTTGAGCAGGACGGAGACCCCGCGGCGCCTGAGCTCCTCCAGGAGACCGCGCACCGTGCGGCGCCCGACGGGGTCGAGTGCGCTCGTCGGCTCGTCGAGAAAGAGGACGCGCGGGCTTCCGACGAGCGCCTGGGCGATCCCGAGCCTCTGCTGCATCCCCTTCGACATGTCCTCGACCTTGCGGTCGCGAGCCTCAGAGAGGCCGACGAGCTCGAGGAGCTCGGCGCGCTCGTCGGCTCCTCCGCTGGAGCCGGCCAGGCGCTGGTGCAGGACGAGGAGCTCGTCCGCCCGGTACCACCCGGGGAACCGGAACAGCTCGGCGAGGTAGCCGAGCGCCGAGCGGGCCGCGAGAGAGCCGGCCGGCGCTCCGTCAACTTCTGCGGTGCCCTTGCTGGCGCGGACAAGCCCGCAGGCGATCTTCACGAGTGTCGACTTCCCGGCCCCGTTGGGGCCAAGCAGGCCGACGAGCTCCCCCTCGCCCACTTCGAGGTCGACGCCGCCGAGGGCCGTGACGCTCCCGTACCGCTTCTCGAGACCTCGTGCGCGGAACGCCGCCACGGGCCGAGTCTACGCAGGCACGCGGCGTTAGTGTTCGTCCGTGAGCGCCATCGAGTCCGACGTCGTAGCCGAAGGAAGGCGCCTCCTCACGAACGCTGCGGCGGACGGCGTGTCGCTGCGGCTGCTAGGCGGCGTCGCCATCGGGTTGCGTGCGCCCAGCGAGCTGGCGCCCGCCTTTCGCCGCAGCTATGCGGACCTGGATTTCGTGACCGGAAAGAAGACCGCGCGCTCGACGGCAGAGTTCTTCCGCAACGAGGGGTACGAGCCGCACGTCGCATTCAACGCCCTCCACGGCGGTGACCGGCTGCTCTTCTTCGACACCGCGAACGACCGGCAGGTGGACGTCTTCGTCGGCTCGTTCTCGATGTGCCACCGCATCCCGCTCGACGACCGGCTCGAGGTCGACCCGCTCTCGATTCCGCTCGCCGAGCTGCTCCTCACGAAGCTGCAGGTCGTCCAGCTGAACGAGAAGGACGTGCGTGACGCGCTCGCGCTCCTGCACGACCATCCGGTCGGCGAGGGCGACGGCGAGACCCTCAACGCTGCGCGCGTGGCCAAGCTCTGCGCCGCCGACTGGGGCCTCTGGCGCACGATCACGCGGAACCTCGTCGCCTGTCGCACCTTCGCGGACACGTACGACGTGCCAGACCGGGAGCGGCTGGACGAGCGGCTCGACGCGCTCCTCGACCGGATCGAGCGGGAGCCGAAGTCGCGTGCGTGGAAGCTGCGTGCGCGCATCGGGGACAGAAAACGTTGGTATGACTTGCCCGAAGAGGTTGCAGGCGGGCCTTAAAAGGCGTTCAATCTCGCGCTAAGGATGCGGCTTTTCTTCGCGACCGACATCCACGGCTCGGAGACCTGCTGGAAGAAGTTCCTGAACAGCGGGCGCCACTACGAGGCGGACGTCATCGTGCTCGGGGGCGACATGACGGGAAAGGCGCTCGTGCCGATCGTGGATGACGGCGACGGTAGCTGGCACGCGACGCTCCTCGAGAACAAGCACGAGCTCCGGGGCGAGGACGAGGTCGCGGCCTTCGAAGAGGCGGTCAAGCGGCGCGGCTACTACCCGTTCCGGACGACGCCCGACGAGCTCCGCCGCTACGAGGCCGATCCCGCAGCCGCCGATAGCTTCTTCCACGAGCAGATGCTCGCGACGGTCGAGCGCTGGATGGCGCTTGCCGACGAGAAGCTCGAGGGCACCGGGATCAGGGCGTTCGCTTGCCCCGGCAACGACGACCAGTTCGACATCGACTCCGTCATCGCGGCCGCCAAGCACGTCGAGCTCGCGGAAGGGCGCGTGCTGGACATCGACGGCTTTCAGATGGTGTCCACCGGCTGGGCGAACAGGACACCCTGGAAGACCTACCGCGAAGAGGACGAGCCCGATCTCGCGACGCGGATCGAGGAGGTCGCCTCACAGGTGACGGCGCCGCCCGAGCGGACGATCTTCAGCCTCCATTGTCCGCCGTACGGGACGGGGCTCGACGACGCGCCCGAGCTGACCGAGGACATGAAGTTGAAGCATGCTGGCCACGCGCCGGTCCCGTGCGGGTCGAAGGCCGTCCGGGAGGCAATAGAGAAATACCAGCCGGTGCTCTCCCTGCACGGCCACATCCACGAGGCGCGCGGCAACGCCCGCGTCGGCAAGACGCTCTGCATCAACCCCGGAAGCTCGTACGAGCAGGGAGAGCTGCTGGGTGCCCTCGTCGAGCTCGACGGCGGCAAGAAGATCAAGAACTTCATGCTCACCAGCGGATAGGAGGAAAGAGGAATGGCGACCACTGTCGGCGATGCCTCGTACACGGGCGGCGAAAAGACCCTCTTCGCCCGCAAGGCAACCGGCCTCGTACGCGGCTGGGCGCTGGGGGACGCATTCATCTACGCGTTCTTCGCGATCAACCTGATCACCCTTGGCCTCTTCATCTTCTCGTACGCGGTCTTCATCCCGGACGGGAGCCTGATGTGGGCGGTGGTCATCTCCGGCGCCTACCTCGTCCTCCAGGCCATCACGTATGCGTCGCTCATCGCGGCGATGCCGAGGGCGGGCGGCGACTACATCTGGATCAGTCGCGTGCTCGGTGGTGGAATCGGGTTCGTCCTGGCCGCCTGCGGCTGGTGGTTCATCCTTTGGCACTGGGTCCCGATCTACGCCAACATCTTGAACGTCGAGGTCTTCGTCCCGTTGGGCGCGATCGTCGGCGCCGACGGGTGGGTTTCGTTCTTTTCGCAGCCGAAGGGGCTCTTAACCGCCTCGATCATCACGGCGCTCATGGCTTCGCTCGTGATCTCCCTCGGCATGCGTGCTTACGCACGCATCCAGAAGTTCTGCT
The DNA here is from genome assembly GCA_039931575.1 of Gaiellaceae bacterium. Classification (GTDB taxonomy): domain Bacteria; phylum Actinomycetota; class Thermoleophilia; order Gaiellales; family Gaiellaceae; genus DATEOR01. Next base: position 14,871 of record JBDTRS010000017.1, on the reverse strand, counting down.
TCTTCGGCGGTCTCGTTGGTCTAGGCCTCATGTTCATCCTGCTCCTCATCAACTCGAAGGCCGACTTCATCTCGGCCTTCAACACCGAGGCCGGACAGGTGCTCGGCACGAGCGGCAACGCCTACCAGGCGACGATCGAGACCGGCGCGGTGGGAACCGACGCGGGTGCAAGCGTTGCGACCTTCGGCGCGGCGAAGGGCGTGTTCCTGCTCATCCCGTTCATGCTCTTCTTCAACCTGTGGTCGAACTGGGGAGCGACGCTCTACGGCGAGGTTCGCGGCGCCTCGGACTTCCGTAAGAACATCTACGCGATGGGCGGTGCGCTCATCGCCACGACCGGGCTCGCCGTCGTGATGTTCCTCCTGATCGCGAAGACGATGGGCTGGGACTTCTACAACGCCGCCAACAACGGCTACTGGGGCACGATTTACGCGTACGTGGACGGGGCGCCGATGGGCGGCACGTTCCCCTACCCGGGCCTCATGGCCTCGTTCCTGATGGGCGGCGCGTTCTGGCAGTTCCTGCTCGTGTCGCTGCTCTCGCTTTGGTTCTTCGGTTGGGTGGGAACCGTCTTCCTCTCGTCCACGCGCGTCGTCTTTGCGGCGGCCTTCGACCGCGTCCTGCCCGAGGTGGCGGCGAAAGTGACCCGGAACGGCGTGCCGATCGTGGCGATCGCCCTGATGCTGGTTCCGGCGATCCCGATCAGCTACTTCTACGCGTACAACACGGACTTCTTCGATTGGACGCTCGCGGCGACGCAGGTGATCGCGATCACGTTCGCCGGCTCGGCGATCGCCGCGCTGATCCTGCCGTGGCGGAAGCCCGACATCTACAACGCCTCGCCGATCGCGAAGTACAAGGTGGCCGGGATTCCGCTGATCACGGTGGCGGCCGGAGGCTTTCTCGTCCTGCTCGGATTCGCGATCTACGAGTGGATGACGAATGCCGTCTACGGCATCGACTTCAACACGCATCGCGGGTCGTTCTGGTACATGCTCGTCCTGTACGGACTCGCCTTCGCCATCTACATCGGTTCCCGCTTCTACCGGCGACGCCAGGGAATCGACATGCGGATGGTGCATTCGGAGATCCCGGTCGAGTAAGGCTCGCAGCGGGGCGGCGGCATTCCGGTGTCGCCGCCTCGTTAGGCTTGGCGCATGGCATGGGAGCTCGCCACCTTTCCGGCCGATCTGCTCGGCGAGTCGGTACAGATCGACGGGGTGGACGTCGAGGTCGTCCCGCCCGGCTCCCCGGTGCGCGTCACGCATGTCCTCGACGCGGTCGAGCCGAGGGTGCGCCCGGACGGTAGAGCCGCGTTCCCCACCGAGGGACTCGCGGGCGAGGGTCGCACGAATCGTCTCGAGGACGTTGTCGTGCTCTCGTGCCTCGACTTCGCCGCCGAGGAGCGGCCGTTGCACGAACAGGAATCGATCGTCGACATGGGGGGTCCCGGGGCGTTGCTGACTCCCTTCTCCGACATGATCGCCGTGGTTCTCACCTTCCACCCGGGCCAGGGCGGAAACGAGGATGCCGAGGCTTTTGCCCGCCGCACCACGCTCAAGGTGGCCGAGGAGCTCGCGAGGCCGACGCTCTCCGCCGAGCCTGCCGCCGTGGAGCGGTTGGAGCTGGGCGCGGCGGACGAGAGCCTCCCGGCGGCGGCCGCGCTCATCCAGCTCTCCGATCTCGGGCCGCTCTACACCCAGTACGTCTACGGCTCCGCTGCCGGGGAGGTAGGCCTACCGCGGGCTTTCGATCCGGCAGAGGTCCTCGACGGTGCCGTGACGTGCGGCGAGTACCACTGGGCGGCAATGCGGAACCCGACCATCTTCTTTCAGCGGAACGAGCTCGTTCGAGCGCTCTATCGGGAGCACGGGCGCCGCGTTCGCTTTGCCGGTCTCGTCCTCATGCGCGGCTACGAGCAAAGCGCCGACGACAAGCAGCGGGCGGCGGAGCAGGCGGCCACGGCGGCGCGAGAGCTCGGCGCCGACGGCGTCGTCATAACGACGGACGGCGGAGGCAACTCGCACACGGACGTGATGCTCACGTGCCGCGTGTGCGAGCGCGCCGGCATCAGGACGACCGTGGTTCTCGCCGAGGAGACCGACCCCGAGTCGACGAAGCCGATTCTCACCGACTGGGTCTCGGAGGCTGACTCGATCGTCTCGACCGGGAACCTCGAGGAGCTCGTCGAAGCCTGGACGCCGGAGCGGGTACTCGGCGGCGACCTTCTTCTCGACGGCACTCCCGCCGCCGCCGCGGGGCGAATCCCCGTTCGGAACTACCTCGGGGCCGCGAACCAGATGGGGCAGCTCGCGCTCGGCGCGAGGACTGAATGAAGGCCGCCCACTATCTGAACCAGTTCTTCGCCGGTCTGGGCGGGGAGGAGCAGGCCGAAACGCCGCCCGTGCGCCTCGACGGCGCGGTTGGGCCGGGCCGCGGTCTGGCCGCTCATTTGGCCAACGTCGAGATCGTGGCCACGCTTGCCTGCGGCGACGACTACTTCGCCGAGCACGAAGAGGGGGCGCTCGCGGCCCTCCTCGCGCTGCTGGAAGCCGAGAAGCCCGATGTGCTGGTCGCCGGCCCCGCCTTCGGGTCGGGTCGGTATGGATACGCCTGCGGGATATTGGCGGCGGCTGCGGCCGAGCGCGGGATTCCCGCGGTTGCGGCCATGCACCCGGAGAACCCGGGTGTAGGGGCTGCCGGCAAGGCGTACGTCGTTCCGACGGCGGTGAACGTCGCCGGCATGCGGGACGCGCTTCCCAGGCTCGCCGCCCTGGCCTCGGCGCTTGCTGCCGGACGGGAGCTCGGCTCTGCCGAAGAGGAGGGCTACCTGCCACGCGGCTTTCGCCGCAACTACCTCGCGGAGAAGACCGGCGCCGAGCGGGCGGTCGACCTGCTCCTCTCGAAGCTGGGGGGAGACACGCGGACGGAGGTCGGGGGCGACCTCGACCGGGTCGATCCGCCGGCGCCCGTGGCGGATCTCTCCGGGGCGCTTCTGGCCCTCGTGACCGAGGCCGGTTGCGTCCCGCAGGGAAACCCGGACCGCCTGCCGGCCGTGAGGGCGCGGGGGTGGTTCCGCTACGAGCTCGACGAAGCCGAGACGCTCGCCGCCGGCCGCTACGAGTCTGTGCATGGGGGCTTCGACGTCACGCTCGCAAACGAGGACCCCAATCGCCTGGTGCCTCTCGACACGGTGCGGGGACTCGAGCGCGAGGGGAGGGTCGGGCGCCTCCACGATGCCTTCTATACGACGACCGGGAATGGGACGCCGGTCGCGACCGCGACGAAGTTCGGGCAGGAGATCGCCGCCGACCTCCGGGACGCCGGGGTGCAGGCCGTGCTCCTCTCGGGCACCTGAGGCACGGGCACGCGCTGCGGGGCAGTGCTGGCGAAGGAGATCGAGCGGGCCGGAATCCCGACGGTCTACGTGACGTCGTTGCCTACAGTGGCAACAATGATCGGCGCGAACCGAATCGTGCGCGGACCGGCCATTACGCATCCCTTCGGGCTGGACGAATCAGACCGGCGCCGGATCGTCGAGCGTGCGCTGGTAATGCTGGAAGCGGACGTGGAGCCGAACACGGTCTGGGAGGTCGAAGGGTGATCTTCGCCTTCGGGGCCTCCCCGCGCCTCCACCCACTTCGATCGTATCGCCGGGCGGCGCGCGTGTGGCGCGCGAAATGCGCCAAGAGTGTGACAACCGCCGAAGTCCGGGGATGAGCGCCTCCGTCCACGCCTGCTCGCTCGTCCTCGCGCACGCGCCCGACCTCGTCCGCCACGGCTCGAAGCCGACCCGTGAGGACGCCGCCGACCAGATCAAGCCCGCGCTTCGCACCTTCGACGAGGCGCTTGGCTACCCGCCCCATCAGGTCTTCATCGGAAATCTCGCGCCCGACGTCCTCTGGAAAATCGAGCGCCCGTGGTGGAAGCACCCCGCCGAGGCCAAGACGGAGGGACCCTTCGGCGTCTTCGTCGAGCAGGAGGAGCTCTACAGGCGGATAGCAGAAGCCGACCAGTTCCAGCTCTTCCACCTCGACGGCCGCGAGACCCACGACGGCGCCCTTCCGCTCTTCCGAAACGGGAGCCGCGCGGGCGTGATGGAGCGCGCGCACGACCTCGACGAGAGCCTGTCGGCGAGCGTGCTCCTCGAGAACCTCGCCTGCAAGGCGACCGGCGCGCTCGCGCTCGAGCATCTGCTCGCGAAGACCGGGTTCCCGGCTGAGGAGCTCGGCTACGCGATCGGCTGCGGGGAGGAAGCCGTCGGGGACCGCTACCAGCGCGGCGGCGGCAATCTCGGCAAGGCGATCGCCGAGCAGGCGGGTTGCACGAACGCCTCCGGTTCGGACGTGAAGGCCTTCTGCGCCGGCCCGATCCATGCGCTCGTGATCGCGGCCTCGCTCGTCTCGGCCGGGGTCTACGAGCACGTGGCCGTCGTCGCCGGCGGCTCGCTCGCCAAGCTGGGGATGAAGTTCTCCGGTGCGCTTCGCCACGACGTGCCGGTGCTGGAGGACGTCCTTGCCGGCCTGGCGATCCTCGTCGGCCCGCCGGGGAACGGCGCTCCCACGATTCGCCTGGACGCAGTCGGGCGCCACCGCGTCGGCTCCGGCTCGGCCCAGCAGGCGGTGCTCGAAGACCTCGTCGTCGAACCGCTGCAGCGGCTCGGCCGCGGCATTCTCGACGTCGAGCGCTATGCGACCGAGCTCCACGATCCCGAGATCACCGAGCCGGCCGGCGCAGGCAACGTCCCGCAGCGGAACTACAAGCTGATCGGCGCGCTCGCGGTCAAGCGCGGCGAGCTCGACCGGGCCAAGCTGGACGACTTCGAACGCGACCGCGGCCTCCCCGGCTTCTCACCCACGCAGGGCCACGTCGCGTCGGCGGTCCCGTGGCTCCCGCATGGGCTCGAGGCGCTCCGTGCCGGCGACATCGGGTCGACAATGCTTGTCGCGAAGGGATCGCTCTTCCTCGGCCGCATGACGGAGCTGGCCGACGGTATGTCGATTCTTCTGGAGCCAGGAAAGGAGTAGGGATGCCGGACGAAGCCACGCCGGAGACGTTCAAGGAGCTCACGGGCGCAGGGAGCGTCTTCGTCGACTTCTGGGGCCCGCGCTGCCAGCCGTGCCTCGCGATGATGCCGACGATCGCGGCGCTCGAGAAGGAGGCGGGCGGCGCCGTGCGCGTCGTCAAGGTCGACTCCACCGAGAACCGCGAGGTGTGCCGCGAGCTGCGCGTCTTCGGCCTGCCCACGTACATACTCATGCGCGACGGCGAAGAGCTCGAACGGCTCTCCGGCGACGTGACCAAGCAGCAGGTGGAGGATGCGTTCGAGACCCTGAAAGGAGGTGCGGCTGCATGAAGCTCGACGGCAAGAAGGTGATCGCTCTCGGCGAGCGGGACGGAGTTCCCGGCCCCGCCATCGCTGAGTGCATGCGCTCGGCGGGAGCCGAGACGATCTTCGTCGAGACGGAGTGCTTCGTCTGAACGGCTGCAGGGGCCATGGACCCGGAGAACCAGGATCGGATCAAGAGCCTGGTCGACGAGTACGGGGCCGACGACTTGGTGGTGGTGCTCGGCGCCGCCGATCTCGAGGCGATCGAGGTGGCAGCCGAGACGGTCACAGTCGGAGACCCGGCCTACGTGGGTCCATTGGCAGGAGTCCAGTTGGGGCTTCCCGTCGTTCACATACTCGAAGCCGCCGTCAAGGAGCAGATCGACCCGGCCGTCTACGAGGAGCAGGTGGGCCTGCTCGCGATGACGCTCGACGTCGACCAGATCACGCGCGCTGCGGAGAAGTTTCCCGGCCGCGACGGCGCCTGAAGCAGTCGACCGTGTGGTCGTCCACCAGACCGCACGCCTGCATGAACGCGTAGCACACCGTCGGGCCGACGAAGCGGAAACCGCGGAGCTTGAGCTCCTTGCTCATGGCCTTCGACTCGGCCGTCTCGGCCGGAATCTCCGCGGTCGTGCGCCATGCGTTCACGAGCGGCTTGCCGCCGACGACGCTCCACAGGAGCTCGTCGAGGCTGTCGAGCTCGAGCACAGCCTTGGCATTCGCAATCGTCGACTCGATCTTGAGCCGGTTGCGGACGATGCCGGCGTCGCCCATCAGCCGCTCGGCGTCGCGCTGACCGAAGCGGGCGACCTTCTCGACCTCGAAGCCCGCGAAGGCGCGCCGGTAGCCGTCCCGCTTGTGCAGGATCGTCGACCACGAGAGACCGGCCTGTGCGCCCTCCAGCACCAGCATCTCGAAGAGGTGGCGCTCGTCGTGCGAGGGCACGCCCCATTCCTCGTCGTGGTAGGCGACATAGAGCGGGTCCCCCTCGGGCACCCACGCGCAGCGCTTCATGCCGGGACGGCCTGGAGACCCGCGGTCGAGATGATGTGCGCGGTACAGCGGGCCGCATTGGCCGCGATGGTCGCGGTCGGCGGCTGGGGCCCGGAGGTGACGAAAACGCTCCCGTCGACGATGAAGAGGTTCGGGACGTCGTGCGAGCGCCCGAAGCGGTCGACGACCGAAGTCGCCGGGTCGTCGCCCATGCGGCAGGTACCGAGGAGGTGCCAGCCCCACTGCGACCAGTCGGTGACCACGGTCTCGACCGCTCCGGATGCCTCGTGTGCCTCCTTCGCCCGCTCGAGCTGCCAGGCGAGGTTCCGGCGAGCGTCCTCGTCGATCCGGTAGGAGATCCGCGGCGCGGGCACCCCGTCCGAGTCCGTCAACGAGGGATCCAGAGTGACGGTGTTCGATTCCGAAGGGAGGTCTTCGATCCCGATGCCCCAGTCGAAGGCTCGCCCGACCGTCTTCTCGATCAGATCGTGGACTGCAGGCCCCCAACGCTCACGGAGCGGAAGCTCACCGTAGCGGGCGAGCGCCATCAGCGGCCCGCCGATCGGCATCACGTCCCACTGGGCGCCGCGCGCGAAGCCCCGCGACGGGTCGGTGTCGGCGAACTGGAGCGAGAGGAGGGGGGTGCCCCACGGCCCGAGCCAGCTCTCGAGATCCTCGTCGTAGAGACCGAGGACGCTCATGTAGGGGTGGAGCATGAGCCTCTTTCCGACCAGGCCCGACGAATTCGCGAGCTCGGAGGCCAGGAGAAGCCGCGGCGTCCCCACCCCGTTGGCCGCCACCACGACGATGTCAGCCTCGGCGCGCTGCTCGACGCCTTCGCGGTCGACCCAGAGCGCGCCCGTGGCGAACCCCTTCCCGTTCGTCGTGATCTCGCGCACGCGGGCGCCCGTGACGAGCTTTGCGCCCGCCTCGATCGCCTTCGGCCAGAGGGTGAGGTCGGTCGAGCCCTTCGCCCCCTCGGGGCAGCCGAACATGCAGACGCCGCGCCGCGCGCAGGGTTGCTGCGTCGCGGTCGCCTGCGACGGGATCGCATGCGCGGCCGGCCACCAGTGCCAGCCGAGCTCGTTCATCCCCTCGGCGGCCTTGCGCCCGATCTTCCCGATGGGGAGGCCCGGCTGCGGGGGACCGGCCCCGGGTGGGTAGGCCGGATCCCCGGCGGTGCCGGAGATGGACATCTCGCGGTCGAGGCGCTCGTAGAAGGGGAGCATCTCTTCGTACGACACCGGCCAGTCGTCGCCGATCCCCTCGGTCGACCGCACCTTGAAGTCGACGGGGCGCATGCGCGCCCACTGGGCGCCGAAGTGGATCGTGCTGCCGCCGACGGCGTTGAACATGACCGGGGCGATCTCGGAGCCGGAGTTCTCGCAGGGGTAGTCCTCGGGCCAGGAGCGCACGTTGGGGTCCGGGCTCCAGGCGTGCTCGACGAGGAGCTCGAACTCGAGCTTGTCGCCCGGGTACTCGGATGCGTTCCGCCAGCCGCCCTGCTCGAGGCAGAGGACGCGGAAGCCGGCCTCGGCCATGTGCTTGGCGACGACGGCGCCCGACGCGCCGGCTCCGATCACGAGCACGTCCATTCCCTCGGGCGAGGCGGGCGGGCGCGCCGACTCCTGGGGAACCGGCTTCGGCTCGGGCGCGATGTCCGTAAGGAGCCCCTCGATGTAGTAGTCGGCCTCGTCCGGAAAGGGCGGGCTCGCCTTCTGGCCCGGGTAGCCGATGCGCTTTCTCACCTTGACGTTCATGTAGTAGGCGCCGGCGACCAGGGTGGCGAGCGCGGCGAACGCTTCGGGATCGTCGGCCTCGAGCTGAGCGACGTCGGTCGCTCCCTGGGCCCGCTCGAAGGCTGCCGCGAGGTCGGGCCGCGCCGCAAGTGCTCGGTCGAGCCACTTTCCCGTTTGATCCGCCTCGCTCGCCGACGGCATGTCGCCCTGCGCTGGAATCAGCGCGTCTGCGAGTTCGGCGATCCGCGGATCAAGCATCGCCCTGACTGTAACCCGCGTCCTCCTCAGCCATGAAGCGGACGAAGTAGACCGCGAAGAGGCCGAAGAAGACGAGCGCCTCGCTGACCGCCATCGCCGTCCCGCCGATCTGCTGGTCGGCGAGCGCATCGAGGCCCCACATCCGCGGGGCGTCGACGTACGCGTCGTAGACGGGGCTGGGGAGGAGAGCGAGCAGGAGCCCGAGTGGGCTGGCAAGGACGAAGGCCGCGAAGAGGTAGGCGGCCTTACCGCCCGCCGGCAGGCTCCAGGGGCGCTCCTGGAAGACCGGCCACCAGAGCAGGCACCCGGCTCCCAGGTAGGAGAAGTGCTCGAGGTCGAGGAGGAGGCGGTGGGAAAGCGCGGCGTCGTAGGCGAACGGAAGGTGCCAGAGCCCGTAGGTGGCGAGCCAGAGAGGGAGCGCGACCAGCGGGCGGGTGAGCGCGTGGAGCAGGCCGTTCCGCGCGAGCGCCGCCGCCGTGGCAGGCGCGAGGCCCGCCACGAGGAGCGCGGGCGCCCACTCCGCGAGCGCCACGTTCTGGACGAGGTGCGCCGAAAGCAGGTAGTGGAGCGCGAGCGTCGCGAGCGGGGTCACCACCGCCGCCAAGGCGACCGCGAGCCCGGCGCCGAAGAGGGCCATCCGCGCACGAGTAGCGGGGTGGCGCTTCACGGCGACCGCGTCGGCGCCGGCGAGCAGCAGCAGGGCGGCAATCTCCTCCCAGGCCGGATTCCAGCTCGAAGCGGAGGGAGTCGTGGCGGCGAGCACCGCCTGAGGCTAGCGCCCCGGAAACACCGAGGGCCCCGCCGGAGCGAAGCCCTCGAATCGAACCTGTGCCGTTAGGGCTAGCGGTACGACACGACTTCGCAGAAGTACACGCGGTCGCCCCGGTCGACAACGGCGTGGTCGAAGCCGGCGCCGCAGTTGACCTTGTCACTCATGCCGTCCGCGGCGAACACGACGTCGTTCCCGGCACCGCCGAGGATGAGGTCGTGATCGGGGCCGCCGTTCAGATGGTCGGCGCCGTCGTTTCCGCGCACGTCGTCGTTGCCACGGCCGCCCGCGATGTCGTCGGGGCCGCCGCCGCCGGCGAGGTGGTCGTCGCCGCCGTTGCCGAACATGTCGTCCGACCCCATGCCGCCGCCGACGTCGTCGTCTCCGGCAGAGCCCCAACCCGTGTCGTCGCCACCCTCGAGGTAGCCGAGGTCGCTGCCGCCGCCGAGGTCGACGTCGTCGTCGCCGGGCCCGGCGTGAACCGTGTCGTCGCCTTCGCCCATCTCGATCTCGTCGTCGCCCTCGCCGGCTTCGACCCAGTCGTCGCCTTCGCCGTACTCGAGCGTGTCACCTTCGTCTGTGCCGTCGTTTTGCACGACGCACTCGACCGCCTCAGGGTCGCACCCGGGCGGGTCCTCCTCGCTCGCCGACGCAACCGCCGCCAGGGCGAGTGCGAGCGCTGCGGCAAGCACGCAGAGCTTCCAAAACTTCACGGCCGCTTCTCCTTTGTCCGCAAATGATCCCGTCGGCGGACAAATCGGCCAAAACGCCCGCTCAGCCGAGGAAAATCACTCGCTCGATGCCTCCGCTATCGTGGGTTCGGACGCGGGCGTAGCTCAACGGTAGAGCCCCAGCCTTCCAAGCTGGTGACGGGGGTTCGATTCCCCTCGCCCGCTCTTCCCGGACGGCGTCTGTCGGAGGGGTTCGATACGGTGCGGCGTCCGTGTCGCGCTACGACTGGCTCCTCTTCCTGCATGTCCTCTCGGCCTTCGCGCTCGTCGCCGCGCTCGTGCTCTACAGCGTCCTGATCGCCAGCTCCTGGCATCGGGACATTCCGAGCGAGGTCGTCCGCCTCCTCCGGGTCTCGAGGGTCGGCGACGTGCTCATCGGCGTCGGCTCACTGGGAGTGCTCATCTTCGGCATCTGGCTCGCGATCGACGTCGACGGCTACGAGCTTTGGGACGGCTGGATCATCGCGGCGCTCGTTCTCTGGGCGGTCATGGGGGCGCTGGGGGCGAGGACCGGGAAGGTCTACAACGCCACCCGCGACCGGGCGCGCGTTCTCGACCGGGAGGGAGGCGACGCGCCCAGCCCTGAGCTTCGTTCGCTTGTCCAGAACCGCCAAGGCCTGTTGCTCCACTCCGCCACGGTGCTCCTCGTAGTCGTCCTGCTCGTCGACATGATCTACAAGCCGGGAGCCTGACCCTGCTCGCGCTCATCCGACCCGACAGCTGGAACTTCCCCCTGCTTCTGCACGTCCTCGGCGCGACGCTGCTCGTCGGAGCGCTCGTCACCGCCGTCTCCGTGCAGGCGGTTGGGTGGAGCCGAAGCACCGCTGCAGACGCTGCTGCGTCCGCCCGTCTCGCCTTCCGCACGCTCCTGCTCGTCGCCATACCGGGCTGGTTCGTCATGCGCGCTGGTGGGCAATGGATCTACGCCAAGGAAGGGTTCGGCGACCTCACCAAGGAGCCCGCCTGGCTCGAGATCGGCTTCTTCACGGGCGACCTGGGAGGTCTTCTCCTCCTCACGACTGTGATCCTTGCCGGGCTCGGCGCCCGGCGCCTCGCGCGATCCGAAGGCGGTCCGAGCATCCTCGCCCGCTCGGCGACGGTGCTCGCGATCCTCGTCCTCGCGGCCTACCTGATCGCGGTCTGGGCGATGACGGCCAAGCCGTCCTAGAAGGTCCTAGCGGTCCTGGAGGGCGTCCAGCGCCACGGCGAAGGCGAGTACGAGCCGGCGGTCGGCGTCGTGCAAGCCGCTTCCGAGCTCGAGCACGTAGCGGTCGCGGAGCTTGCCGAGGACGCGCTTGTACGTCCCGACCTGCTCGCCGTCCCGCATGAGGACGATGTGGAACGGCAGCCAGGTTAGCGCGGAGAGCCAGTCGGAGATAAGGCTGGCGAAGCGCCTGATGAGCGCCACCGGCAGGCTCGCCTCGTAGCCCTCGAAGAGCTCTGCCCCCTGCGCGTCGCGAACGTGCCAGTGGCTGCGTAGGAGCGAGCGGGCGAAGTCCTTCTCGAGGAGGCCGATGACGTTGTCCTCCGCGTCCAGCACCTCGTGGCGCCCGCGGAACTCGAAGACGCTCTTCGACTTGATCATGAAGAGGTGCCGGCCCTCGTCCGGCGAGAGCCGGAAGCGAATGTCCTCCTTGATTTTCATCTTCTTCTGCTTCACGAAGAGGAGCGGTTCGCCCTCCTCGGTCTGGCCCGGAGCGGGCACGCTGATGCGGTACTCGTTCCCGATCGGCCGGAAGACCTGCTGGATGAGGAAGCGGTCGGAGGCCGCGATCGCGGCGAGGACGCTGCTCGGGTCGCGTGCGCTCATGCCCGCATTCTGGCGTCGTCCGGCCGGTTGTGCAGGCTTGGCCGCATGGTGACCCCGCCCGCCGCCGAGCGGGTCGTTTCCTTCCGTCCCCGCACGATCTTCCTCGTGCTCGGGATCTTGCTCGGCACCTCCGCCCTGCTCGCCCTTCTGTTTCTCGCGTGGCACGTGATCACATGGCTCCTGATCGCCGCCTTTCTCACGCTCGCTCTCAACCCCGCCGTCGAGTTCTTCCAGCGCCACGGCATGCGGCGCGGGCTCGCCTCGGCGCTCGTCTTCTTCATCGCGCTCGGGGCGATCGTCGGGCTCGGGTTCCTCGTCCTCCCGCCGCTCGTCCGCCAGGTGCAGGATTTCATCGAAGCGGTTCCGGACCTCGTCGACGACCTCGTAGCCGGCCGCGGAGAGCTCGGCTTCCTCCAGCGCGACTACCACATCGTCGACCGCATCCGGGAGGCGATCGACACGCAGGGGGCCGGCGGCGTCCTCGGCTTCACGGCGCCTGCGGTCGCAGTCGCCGCCGGCGTCGTCTCAGCCGTGGTGGGAGCAGTCGCGATCGCCTTCCTCACCTTCTTCATGCTCCTCGACGGGCCGCGCCTGATGGACAAGTTCTACGGCTTCCTGCCGGACTCGGCCCGGCCCCGCTGGCAGCGGGTCGGGAACGAGATCTACCGCACGGTCGGCGGGTACGTGACCGGCAACGTGTTCATCAGCGTGATCGCCGGGATCGCGGCGATGACCGTGCTCTTCTCGCTCGGGAGCAAATACTCGGTGGCCCTCGCCGTCGTCGTCGCCGTCCTCGACCTGATCCCGCTTGCGGGCGCGACGCTCGCGGCCGTGATCGTCTCGGCCGTCGTCTTCGTCGAGCTGGGGTGGGTCAAGGGCGTGATCGCTGTCATCTTCTTCCTCGTCTACCAGCAGGTCGAAAACCATGTGCTCCAGCCGGTCATCTATGGCCGCACGGTTCAGCTCTCGCCGCTCGTCGTCCTCGTCTCGGTCCTGATCGGAGCCGAGCTCCTCGGGATCCTCGGCGCGCTCGCGGCGATTCCGCTCGCGGGGATCGTGCAGGCGGTCGGGCGTGAGTTCGTCCGCTATCGAAGCGAGCAAAGCGAGCGCCACGCAGCCGTTTCCGAGCCTCCCTAAAGCGGGGGATTTCCAGGGCTGGCGCGACTCCCTACGCTCCGTTCGAAAGGAGTCGAACAGCATGGCAGAAGCACTGAGCCATGCGGCCGGGCAAGGAACATACGAGGTGCGCGAGATCCTCGAGGGCCAGGCGTTGGGCCCCGAGCTCCGCCACGAATGCCGGGACTATGTCCTGGCGGTCGAGTTTGCGTTTGAGTTCCTGCAGCGACGCGATCCGCGCCGTGAAGGAGTCGTGAACGGGCTCGAGGTGGTGAAGATCGAGAGCGGACGGCGAGAAACCGTCTGGTCGTACGACTTCACGCCCGAGACGAACCGGCCCGATCCGGTGCACAAGTGGGGTTTCGACGTCACTCGCACCTGGAGCGGACCAGCACGTCCAGTCTCTCGTCCGACCTTTGGCCGCCTGCAGCAGCGCCGAGTCTGAGCAAGCAGGGCAGCGGACTAGACTGTTTCATTGGGTCAAGACGCCGAAGCACCGGTCTTGGGCTCTACATCTGCAAGGAGCTGGTGGAGCGTATGAACGGCCGCATCTCGGTGAGGTCCGAGTCCAGCTCGGGCTCGACGTTCGTCGTCGAGATCCCTCTCGCCGCCTGAGCCGAGGCGAGCACCGCGGCAAGCGCCATTCCGGTGAGTGGCCAGATCAGGTGGGAAGGCTGGAAGACCCGGCCAAGGAAGAGCAGGAGGAAGATCGAGCCTGCAAAGCCGGCCGCGCCCACCCACGGGAGCCGCGCGCGGAGCTGGTTGCGGAGGAGCCAGAGCGTCACGGGGAGCCAGACGGCGATCGCGAGGAGGCCGAATGGATATGCGGCGTCGTTCCCGTGCAGGATTCCCGCCCGAACGAGGAGCGGCGCAAGCCCATAGCCGATGATCGGGTACTCGCCCGTCCCGTAGGCGACGGTGTCGTTCCAGACGGCTGCAGGATTGGCGAGGAGAAACGGCAGGAAGCCCGCGACGACGACGGCCGCGAAGGCCGCAGCAGCTCGGCCGAAGCTCTGCCTCCCGCCACGGCTCGTGAGGAGCATGGCGGCGAAGAAGGGGATCGCCACGAGCGCGAACTGCTTCAGGAGCACAGCCGTTGCGAGGCTGGCGGCCGCCCAGACGAAGCGCGAACGGCTCGCGAGCGCAAAGGCGAGCACGAGGAAGAGCAGGCTGGGTGCGTCGGCCGTGCCGAACCACGCAGCCTGGAGGGCCAGCGGATTCGCTGCCAGCACGGCCCCGATTGCGAGGCGTACCGTCAGCGGGCCCGCGAACGCGAGCACCGCCAGGGCCATTGCGATCGTCGCGAGGAGGACGAGGAGCCGGTAGTCGTCGAGCGGAGCCGGCAGCAGCCGCCAGCCCGCCGACGAGAGAGCTGCCCCGGGGAAGTAGGCGAAGTGGTCGAGCGCGGCGTGGTTCGGGCTCGGGGTCCCGTCGAGGCTGTAGAAACGCTCGAGCCCCGAGTCGCGGTAGTCGTGTCCGTACGGGCTGTCGCCGGCGAGCACGAGGTCGCCCGCGAGCTCGATCTCGTACGTCGCGTCGTTGGTGAAGAACCAGGGCGCCGTCGCGTCGCGGAGGCCCACCTGGAGGAGGACTCCAGGCAGGAGCAGGAGCGTGATCACCACCGCGACGAGGGCGACTCCCTGGCGCGCGCTCCACGTCGACCGCCTCGTCTGCGCGGCGGCAAGCACGAGGATCACGCCTGCGAGCAGAGCGGCGGCTCGGAGCAGGGCAGGATCCCACTGGTTTCCCGCCGCGCGCACGAGCGGAGCGAGCGCTCCCTGAGGCTCCACGGGACCCGGCCGGAACACCCATCCTCCTTCGCCGAGAGTGGGGACGCTTACGAGGACGAGCAGGCCGAGCGTGGCGAGGATCGGCGCGGGCTGCACGAGCCGGCGCGGTAGGCGGACGAGCTCGCCCGCGCGGACGCGCTGCGCTCTTGCGCTCGACGACCGGCGGGGGGTTGGCGCCAGCTGCATCGTGCGATCGGCAACAAGGTACGACGCGCATCGGCTGACCCCTGCGCCGTAGAGCTTGGCGGTAACTCGCGAGCCGGCCGGTTTAAGCAGAAAGCCCCCTGTGCGGGGGCTTTCGGTGTGCGCCTGGCAGGATTCGAACCTGCGACC
>JBDTRS010000016.1:0-22272 GCA_039931575.1 Gaiellaceae bacterium | reverse complement strand
CCTTCATCGAGATGCCGCAGCGCGCAGCCGCGTCGCCGTGCACGACGAGCAGGCCCCCGCGCCCCGTCGCTCCGGCCGACTGGCTCGCGTTCCCGTCCACGATCACCCGGCCCGACATCATGTTCTCGGCGAGGCCCGGGCCGGCGTTGCCGTGCACCCGCACGGTCGCGACCTTGTTCATTCCGGCGCAGTAGTAGCCGACATGGCCCTCGATCTCGACCTCGACGTCCGCGTCCAGGCCGGCGGCGACGGCGTGCGCGCCGTTGGGGTTGACGACGCGCCAGCTCTGCGAGCCTGGAGTGGAGGCAAGATCGTGGAGCCGCTGGTTCAGCTCCCGGAGGGGAGTGGTGGCGAGGTCGACGACCTCGGTCGCCTGGCGCGCCTCGGTCGCCATCAGATGCCCGGCTCGGGTGATGGCACGCCGAAAGGCCGATGATGGGGCGGCCGAGCCAAGGACGCAGGGAGCGTCCATATCGACGTGATCTGGGCGCGACCGAGGACGCAGGCTCGGTTGGCCCAGCGCGGCCAGGCGGCACTGCCGTTCATCCGGGTCGGGGATTTCATACTGACCGGGCGTCTCATACTTTCTGGCGCTCCCAGGCGTACACGACCCCCGGGGCGGGCTCCCAAGAGCGGGCCTCGGATGCGCCGGGAAGCACGGAGATCGCGCGCCACTCCGATCCCATCGCGACCCAGTCGTCCGTCTCGGCGAGAACGGCCGGCTTGCAGGCGATCGGGTCGCGGAGGACGGCGAACCCGTCGGCCGTCCCGACGAGGAAGGTGTAGAAGCCGTCGAGGTCGTCGAGGCAGCCCTCGAGAGCCTGCTCGAGCGACGCGCCCTCGCGCAGGCGCCAGGCAAGGTAGCCCGCGGCGACCTCGGTGTCGTTCTCGGTCTGGAACCCGATCCCCTCGCGCCGGAGTTGCTCGCGGAGGCGGTTGTGGTTCGAGAGCGAGCCGTTGTGGACGAGGCAGAGGTCGAGGCCCGTCGAAAACGGGTGCGATCCTTCCGTGGTGACGCGGCTCTCGGTCGCCATGCGTGTGTGGCCGAGGGCATGCGTGCCGTGGAAGTCCTCCAGAGAGAAGCGGCGGGCGAACTCCTCGGGCCGGCCCGTCTCCTTGTAGATCTCGATCGTGTGCCCGGCGCTCATGACGCGGAGGTCCGGGCGGCGCTCGCGCACCCAGGCCTCGGCCTCATCGGCCTCAGCGTCGACAACGATCACGGCGTGACTTGCGCGAACGCTCGCCTGGGGCGAGCCGGCGAACGCCTGTCCCAGCTCGGCTGCCACGGCGTCCCAGTCTTCGAGCGGGTCGGCCGAGAAGACGGTCAGCTTGCTCGCGTTCGCCGTGGCGGGGTCGCGGTAGACCGCCACGCCGGCGCTGTCCGGCCCGCGGTCGTTCATCTGCGTCAGCATCGCGGCCAGGTGTCGCCCGAGCGATTCCTCGATCTCAGCCGATTTCGCGAAGAGTCCGACAATCCCACACATATGTGCTCAATCTACATGCCGATTTGGAGGAAACACCACGTTTTTGCCTTTGGAGATATGGAGGGTTTCTACATAAGCCCTACTAGAAGCGCGTGAGGTATTCCCGGATCTCCCAGGGGGTCACCTGCTCGTGGTAGCGGGCCCATTCGTCCCGCTTCACGCGCATGAAGTAGTCGACGTAATCTTCGTCGCGGCCGCGCCCGAGCGCGGTCCGGAGCACGTCGTCACGCTCGAGCTCCTCGACGGCGTCGAGGAGGTTGGCGGGCAGCGTCTCGAGCCCCCGCGAGCGGAGCTCGTCGTAGGGGACGGCGTAGAGGTTCTCGCCGTTCGGCTCTCCCGGGTCGAGCTTCGAATCGATCCCGTCGAGCCCGGAGGCCAGGATGACCGTCGCTGCGAGGTACGGGTTGCAGGCACCGTCGATCGTCCGGTCCTCGACGCGCCCGGGTCCTGGGACGCGGAGCATCTGCGTGCGGTTGTTGTACCCGTAGCTGATCCAGACCGGCGACCAGGTTGCTCCGCTCGCGGTCGAGCCGACCTTGAGGCGCTTGTAGGAGTTGACCGTCGGCGCCGTGACGGCGCTGTAGGCCTTGGCGTGTTTCTTCAGGCCGCCGACGAACGCGTAACCAAGCTCGGAGAGGCCGAGCCCGCGCGGATCGCCCTCGTCCAGGAAGACGTTCTCGCCGTCGCGCCAGAGCGACATGTGGAAGTGGCAGCCGTTGCCGGTCAGGTTCGTGAACGGCTTGGGCATGAACGTCGCGAGCAGGCGGCGTCCCTCGTCGCGGCCCTTGCGCTCGGCGAGCTGGTGCACCATGTAGCGGAAGAAGATGGCCCGGTCGCAGCTCGT
This sequence comes from Gaiellaceae bacterium, assembly GCA_039931575.1. GTDB lineage: Bacteria > Actinomycetota > Thermoleophilia > Gaiellales > Gaiellaceae > DATEOR01. The sequence goes on along the minus strand of JBDTRS010000016.1, from coordinate 19,944 downwards.
GAGCGCGTCCGCGTAGGTGAAGTTCTGCTCGAACTGGCCGTTCGCGTCCTCATGGTCGTTCGCGTAGTTGCCCCAGCCGAGGTCGTTCACGCTCCGCGACACGTTCGTGAGGAAATCGTAGTGGCGCGAGAGTCCGTTCAGGTCGTAACAGGGCTTCTCGAGCGTGTCGAGGCTGTCCTCGACCACGATCGAGCCGTCCTCCTTCTGCTCGATGAGGAAGTACTCGAGCTCGAGGCCGATTCTGAAGTCGAAGCCCTGCTCGCGGGCACGCGCGACCTGTCGACGGAGGATTCCCCGCGGATCGTAGGGCCACTCCTCGCCGTCGACGTAGATGTCGCAGGCAAAACGCGCGACCGTGGGCTCCCAGGGGACCGGGGTGAAGCTCGCCAGATCGGGGATCGCCGCGATGTCGGGGTCGCTCGGCAGCTGGCCGAGCTCCCCCGCGGCAAAGCCGGCGAAGCCGGCACCGTCGTTGACGAGGTCGTCGAGATTCTGGGCCGGAACGAGCTTGGCGCTCGGCCGAGCGTACATGTCGACGAACTGTGCGAAGTAGAACTCGATCCCGCGTTTGTCGGATTCCTTGCGGATGTCTTCGACGCTCGGTGCGCGAGTCGCCATGCGGCCTCCTCCCATCTCAGGGTCAAGCGACCTTAACGGGCGGCGGCGCGAAAGCCGATGGTGGCTCCCTACAAGGCGGGGGCGGGCGTTATGTGCGCTCTCTCCGCCCGAGCGCTTCCTGGAGCTTCACCATCTTCACCGCGATCTCGATGTTGAGCCAATCCTCCTTGCGGAGGTCGAGCCCTGAGATCTCCTGGATGCGGCGAAGGCGCTGGCGGAGCGTGTTCGGGTGGACGTACAGCGCTTCGGCCGTCGCGCTGATGTTGCCGCGACGGCGCAGGAACTCCTCCAGCGTGCGGAGGAGAGACGTCTGGCGCTGGCGGTCGTATTCGGCGATGGCCGCGATGAGGTCTCGCTGGGTGTCGCGCACCGCCGAGTCCAGCGACATCCGCAGGAGGTACTTGTAGGGCCCGAGCTCCTCGTACGTCATCACTCCCGGCGTCCCCTGGATGACGGCGGTGCCGAGTAGGGCGTGTCGCGCCTCTTCGAACCCCGCCTGGAACGTCCCGGCGCCCTGGCAGACGTTCGACACGCCGATTGAAACGGGGTTCTTGTTCTCGGACTGGAGCTCACGGATGCGTTCGAGCAGGTGCTCCTCTCCTGGCGACGGCACACGGACGAGTGCCCGCATGGAATCGTCGCGTCTGTCGAAGAGTGAGCCGGGGGCCGCGGCCGCCAGGGCCTTCTCGAGCTGATCGTCCGGCGGGGTCGCGGCGAGAACGAGGTACTTGTGGTCGAGGTCACAGCCGAGGCGAGCAGCCCGCCCCTCGACCGCACCGAGCACGTTGCCGCCCGCCAGCTGCTCGAAGAAGTCCTTGATCAGGTTTTTCTCGGTGAGCCGCTCGATCAGCTCGATCTTCTTCAGCGCGACGGCGGTCTGGTTGGCTGCGGCACGCGCGAGATCGACCTCCGAGGTTCCCTCGGCCACGAGCAGCCCGAGGAGCTCGTCGTTCGCGATGAGAGCCACCGCGACCTTGGCCGAGCGCCCGCTCCGCGCGAGCTCGGGACCGAGCTCCGACAGCCCGATCGTCGGCCGGCCTTCTGAGCTCGGGGGATCCGAGGCGCGCAGGCGAAGCTCCTCTGACGACGGGTCGAGGAGATAGAGGTGACAGGCGCTCGCCCGCAGCAGCCGGCGAGCTCGCTCCGCCACGGCGGGGAGCACCTCGCTCAGGTGCTGGGCGCCCGCGAGGGTTTCGGCGAGCTCGGTGAGATGCTCGAGCTCGCCTACTCTCTGGCGCGTCTCCTCGTAGAGGCGCGCGTTCTCGATCGCGCCGGCCACGAGCGAGGCCGTCGAAGCGAGGAGCTCGACCTCCTTGTCCGTGAACTCGCGCGGCGCCTCGGTGTGCATCGTGATGGCTCCGATCACGTCGCCGTCTCGCCGGGGGACGGGAACCGAGAGGAGCGACTGGAACTTCTCCTCCTCGAGCTCGGGAACGAACTTGTTACGCGGATCGCTGACGGCGTTCTGCGTGAACGCCGGCTCGCCGCGCTCGACCGCCCACCAGGCGATCCCCTCCCCGCGCTCGAGGGCGATCTTGCCGACGAGCTCGCCGTATGGCTCGGACGCGGCGCGGAGGACGAGGCGGTCGTCGTCCTCGACGAGGTAGACGAAGCAGGCATGGACGGCGCTCGCATCCGAAAGGAGTCGGACGACCGCGTCGAGCACCTCGGCGAGATCGAGTGACGAGCCGACCGTCGAGATGATCTCGTAGAGGATTCGCTCGTCGGCGCGAGCGGCGGGCGGGCCCATCGGCGGATCGTATGCCGAAAGGGCCGAGGCGACTAGCGCGCGGCCGGCTTGAGCGCGGCGCCGATGGGCTCCACGCGAACCGCGGAGGTCTTGTACTCCGGCGTTCCGATCAGCGGGTCGCCCACGTCGTGGGTGAGCCAGTTCACCTTTGCCTGGGCGAAGTGGAGCGCCATCCAGACGAGCCCTGGGTAGACGCGCTCGCCGATCGCGGCGCGCGCCTCGAGCTCGCCGCGCCGGGAGACGAGCCGCACCCAGTCACCGTCCTCGATTCCCAGCGCCTGTGCGTCCTCCGGATGCATCTCGACGAAGGGATCCTCCTGCTTCTGGACGACGCCCTCCTCGCGCATGGTCATCGTCGCGGAGTTGTAGTGGTAGAGCGTGCGCCCGGTCGAGAGCACGAAGGGATACTCGGAGTCCGGCTGCTCGATCGGCGGCTGGTACTCGACCGGGTAGAACTTCCCCTTCCCGTTCGGGCGCGAGGGGCTCGGCGCGTGGAGATACGGCGTGCCCGGGTGCTCGCGGTCGGTGCACGGCCACTGCAGCCCGACCTCCTCGATGCGGTCGTAGCGGATGCCGGTCCAGAAGGGTGCGAGGTCGGCGAACTCGTTCCAGGCGTCCTCAGCCGTCTTGTACTCGGGCCACTTGCCGCCGAGCGCCTTCGCCATGTCCACGATGATCTGCCAGTCCTCGCGCGCCTCGCCCGGGCACGGGATCGCCTTCCGCACCCGGTTCACGCGCCGCTCGGTGTTCGTGAACGTGCCCTCCTTCTCGGCGAAGCTCGAGGCGGGGAGGACGACGTCTGCGCGCGTCGTGGTCGTCTCGTTGAGGAAGAGGTCCTGCGCGACGAGGAAGTCGAGGTGCTCGAGGCCCTCCTCGACGTGATGGGCGTTCGGCTCGGTCTGGGCCGGGTTCTCGCCGATCAGGTAGAGCGCCTTGATGCGGCCGTCGTGGAGCCCGGACATCATCTGGTCGAGGCGGTAGCCGGGCGTCTCGGGCACCTCCACGCCCCACGCGTCGGAGAACTTCTGGCGGACGTCGGCCGCGTCGATCGGCTGGTAGCCCGGGAAATAGGTCGGGTTCGCGCCGGCGTCGTTCAGACCCTGGACGTTGTTCTGGCCGCGCAGGGCGTTCAACCCCGTGGACTCGTAGCCAAGATGGCCGGTCATGAGCACGAGGTTCGAGAGCGACCAGATGTTGTCGACTCCGCAGGCGTGCTCTGTGATGCCGAGCGTGTAGAAGATCGCGGCGTACTTCTCGCTCGCGTACTCGCGGGCGGTGGCGACGATGTCCGCGGCCGGGACGCCGGTGACCTTCTCCGCCTCCTCAGGGGTGTAGCGGGAGACCACCTCCGCGACCGTCTCGAAGTCCTCGGTGTGCTCGCGGATGTAATCCTCGTTTTGCAGCCCCTCCTCGAGGATGACGTGCATGATCGCGTTCAGGAGCCAGACATCCGACCCCGGCCGGAGCTGCAGGTGGCGCTTGGCGAGCTTCGTCAGCCAGATCTTGCGCGGGTCGGCGACGACGATCGTCGCCCCGTTCCGGGCGGCTTTCTTCATGCGGAGCGCGAGCACCGGGTGCGCCTCGGTCGTGTTCGACCCGATGACGAGGATGAAACGGGCGTTCTCGATCTCGGGGATCGAGTTCGTCGTCGCTCCTTTGCCTAACGACCTGACCAGGCCGTAGAGGGTCGGAGCGTGTCAGGTGGCTTCGCAGGAGTGGATCGAGTTCGTCCCGACCACCGTTCGCGCGAGCTTCTGGATGAGGAAGTTCTCCTCCATCGTCAGGCGCGCGGAGGCGAGGAACCCGATCGACTGCGGGCCGTGCTCGGCCTTGACCCGGTTGAGGCCGTCGGCGGCGACCTGCAGCGCCTCGTCCCAGCTCGCGGGATGGAGCTCGCCGTCCTCGCCGCGGACGAGCGGTTCTGTGAGCCGGTCCGGGTGGTGGACGAAGTTGAAGGCGAAGCGGCCCTTGACGCAGAGGTTGCCCTCGTTGGAGACGTAGTGCGGCTCCGAGGTCACCTTCACGATCCGGTTCGTCGCCGGGTCGACGTTCAGGTCGATCTGGCAGCCGACGCCGCAGAAGGTGCAGGTCGTCTTCGTCTTCACGAGCTCGCGCTCGGGCTGCTCGGTGCCCGTGAGGAACTTCTCGAAGATTGCGCCGGTGGGACAGACGGAGAGGCAGCCGCCACAGAGCTCGCACTCGGTGTCGAGCCAGGAGCGATCCCAGGTCGGAACGATTCGCGCGCTGGGCCCGCGACCTTCGAGCGAGAGCGCGGAGCACTGCATGACCTCCTGCGTGTAGCGCACACAACGGTTGCAGAGGATGCAGGCGTCGGGCGTATAGCCCATGAGCTTGTTGCGGTCCTCGTACGGCTCCCGCTTGGCATCCGGGAGGATGAAGGGCGCGTCGGCGCCGAACTCCTCCGCCATGTCCACGAGCTCGTTCGGCCGCCCACCGGGGTTGGGGTCGAGATGCTCGGCGAGCAGCATTTCGGTCAGCGTCTTCCGATAGGCCGGCACGGACGAGTTGGTGGAGACGACCATGCCCTCGGCCACGCGCGTCGCGCAGGCGGGGAGAGGACGCGGCGAGCCCTCGACGCCGACGACGCACATGCGGCAGCCGCCGTAGGGGTCGAGCTTGTCGTCGTGGCAGAGCGTCGGGATAAAGACGCCCTGCCGGGCCGCTGCGTGCACGAGCAGCTCGCCTTCGTTGGCGGAGGCCGGGCGCCCATCCAGCGTGAACGTGACCATCGCTGTCATCTTATTGCGGGCTCACCGAGCGGCTCGAAGAGCTCGGGCCAGTGGCGGAAGGCGTTTCGCATCGGGAAGGGCGCGCCCTGGCCGAGGCCACAGATGGACGTGGCCGCCATGGCGTCGAGCCATTCCTCGGCCTGCTCTCGCGTCATGACCGCCTCGCCGTGTTGGAGCTCCTCGACCAGGTGGTGCATGCCCCGGTTCCCGATCCGGCACGGCGTGCACTTCTGGCACGACTCCTCCGCGAAGAAGCGCATCGTCTCGGCGAGGAGCCGAAGCGGAGAGTAGCTCTTGGGGTAGACCTGGAACCCTGCCGAGCCTGCGCCCGCATTCCACTCGCGCAGGCTCTCCCGCGTCAGCGGCACGTCGAGCGCGTCAGGGGGGAGGATGCCGCTCGCGGCCCCGCCGGGGACAACGGCGCCGATCTCCTCGGTCGCCCCGCCCGCGTAGTCGTCGATCAGCTGCCTCCCCGTGACGTCGAGCGGCGCCTCGTAGCAGCCCGGCGCGGCGACGGCGCCCGAGATCGACCAGAGGCGGACGCGCGGCCAGGCCTCGCCGCCGTCCCGCAGGATGGCCGGGATGTGGGCCAGCGTCTCGACGTTTTGGATGAGCGTCGGACGCCCGAGGTAGCCGAACTGGCTCGGGAAAGGAGGCTTCAGCCGCGGCATGCCACGGCGGCCCTCCATCGACTCGAGCATCGCGGTCTCCTCGCCGCAGATGTAGGCGCCGGCGCCGACGACGAGTTCGAGGGAGCGGCCGTCGAGGAGGCCGGCGGCCGCGAGCTCGCCGAGCGCCTGCTCGAGGCGGGCGCGGGCGGTCGCGTACTCCTCCCGCAGGTAGATGAACCCCTCGCTGGCGTCGGCGAAGTCCATGGCGATGAGCGCGCCCTCGATCATGAGGTGGGGCCGGAGCTCCATCACGTAGCGGTCCTTGATCGTCCCCGGCTCGCCCTCGTCGGCGTTCACGACGACGTAGCGCGGCGCGGGCTCCTTCGCGACGGCCTCCCACTTGAGCCCCGTCGGAAAGCCCGCGCCGCCGTACCCGGCCAGGCCCGAGGCCTTGAGCTCCTCGACGATCTTCTCCTTGGACGGGAGCGAGCGGAGCACGGCAAGGCCCCCGCGCGCCTCGTAGTCGGCGAGGGAGGAGTCCGCCTGCTCGAGACCGAGCGAGGCGCCCGTGTTCGTCCGCCGCGTCACCTCCGGCTCGACCCGGTCGCCGCGCATGAGCACCGGCGCGAGGTCGCAGTGGCCGAGGCACTCGACGCTGAGAACCGGGACGCCGCTCGAATGCTCCTGCTCTCTGGCCAGCAGCGCCTTGGCGCCCAGGCAGTCGCACACGGGCCCGATGCAGACGCGCACGGCGTCCACGGGAACCTGGAGGAATGAGTAGAAGGAGACGACCTCGTGCACCTCGCCACGGCGGATGTTCATATGGTCGGCGAGCGCGTCCGAGAGCTCGGGCGTGAGGGGGCCGACCTCGCGGCGAACGCGGCCGAGGTTGTCGAGCAGGCGCGTCCGCTCCTTCGGCAGCTGGGGGAGAAGTTCGGTGAGCTGGAGGACGTCTATGGTGTCCGATCATAGTGAACGAGGTTCCCCCGTACTCCGCGTCCTCTGTGGAGGTGTTGCGACTCCCGGCGGGGGCGACCGAGCAGGACGAGATCGCCGTCGAAGAGCCGCTCGAGATCCGCATCGGCGGGCAGCCGATCGCGGTGACGATGCGGACGCCCGGTCACGACGAGGAGCTTGCAATCGGGTTCCTGGTCTCGGAGGGGATCCGAGTGCTCGGCGCGCGTCCAACGGCGGACTTGGCGGCAAACATCGTCGAGACGGACGTCGAGGACTTCGACCTCGGTCGCTTGCAGCGGAACTTCTATACGACGTCGTCCTGTGGAGTCTGCGGCAAGGGTGCACTGGAGGCGGTTGCCGTCGAGGCCCCTCGCGTCGAGGCGGCGCTCACCGTCCCGGCGTTGCTCGTGGCGGAGCTCCCCGACCGGCTACGCGCCGCTCAGCCCACCTTCGAGGCGACCGGCGGGCTGCATGCGACTGGTCTCTTCACCTCGGAGGGCGAGCTCATCTGCGTGCGCGAGGACGTGGGTCGCCACAACGCGCTGGACAAGGTGATCGGCTGGGCCTTCGGGGAGGGACTGCTGCCGCTTGCCGACAAGCTTTTGTGCGTGAGCGGGCGGCTCTCCTTCGAGCTCGTGCAGAAGGCGGCGGTGGCGGGCTGCCCGATTCTCGTAGCCGTCGGGGCGCCCTCGACGCTCGCGGTCGAGCTCGCGCGCGACCGCGGCGTGACGCTCTGCGGCTTCGTCCGCGGCGGCCGGGTCAACGTGTACTCGGAGCCGTGGCGAATCGCGACGTAACCGGGGTACTCCTCGTCGGCGGGGCGAGCAGGCGCTTCGGATCGCCGAAGGCGCTGGCCCGCTTTCAGGGTGAGCTCCTCGGCGAGAGGGCGCAGCGGCTTTTGGAGGAAGCGTTCGGCTCGGTGCTCGTCGTCGGAAAGGAGGCGGATGGCCTGCGACTGCCTTTCCCGGTGCTCGACGACGGGAATGAGGTGCGAGCCCCGATCATCGGCCTCGCAGCCGCGCTTCGCAGCGCCGAGACGGATGCGTGCGTCGTGCTTCCGACCGACATGCCCCTCGTCTCCGTCGAGGTTCTGCGACAGCTCGCCGCGGCCGTCGAGGGCGTGGACGCGGCAGTTCCGCAAACAGGCCCGCTCCCAGGGGCGTATCGGAAGAGCGCTTTGCCCGTGCTCGAGCGCCGCATCGCCGTAGGCGACTACGCGCTCTACCGCGCGCTCGAGGAGCTCGAAGTCCGCGTCGTCGAGCTCGACGAGGCCCTCCTCGCCAACTTCAACGCGCCGGACGACATCGCCTAGGCGATACCGGCAAGACCGCGGGGCGTGACGACCTGCTCTCGGTCCGCGCCCGTTCCGATCATCGACACCTCGAGGTCGAGCGAGCGCTCGACGAACTCGACGTAGCCGCGCGCCGCGCTCGGCAAGGTTCCGTCGAGCGGCTCGCGCCAGCCAGGGAGGGTCTCGTAGACGGGCCGCGCGTGGTGGAAGTCGCTCTGGTGGGCCGGAAACTCGTCCGTCTCGGAGCCGTCGGGGAGCTGGTAGCGGACACAGACCGGGATCTCCGCGAACTCGGACAGGACGTCGAGCTTCGTGAGCGCGAGCGACGTCATTCCGTTGACCCGGACAGCGAAGCGCAGACCCACGAGGTCGAGCCAGCCGCAGCGCCGCTCGCGCCCGGTCGTCGTGCCGTACTCGGCGCCGAGCTCGCGAACGCGCGCCTGGTCGGGGCCCTCGATCTCCGTTGGGAAGGGGCCCTCGCCGACCCGTGTGACGTAGGCCTTGGCGACGCCGAGGACGCTCTCGATCCTCGTCGGGCCGATTCCGATCCCGGTCGCGGCGGCCCCGGCGATCGGGTTGGACGACGTCACGAAGGGATAGGTGCCGTGGTCGAGGTCGAGGAGCGTGCCCTGGGCTCCTTCGAGCAGCACCTTCTGGCCGGCCTTGAGGGCGCGGTCGACGAGGAGCGACGTGTCCGCGACGTAGGGACGCAGCCGAGCAGCGCACGCCTCCATCCGGTCGGCGAGGTCGCGGGCCGCGAGCGGCTCGTCGAGAAGGCGGTTCTTCTCCGCGAGCGCGGTCTCGAACTTCTGCCGCAGGATCTTCGGGTCGAGGATGTCTTGAACGCGGATCCCGAGCCGTGCCGCCTTGTCGGCGTAGGCCGGCCCGATGCCGCGGCGGGTCGTCCCGATCTGGAGCCGGCCGAGCCTGCGCTCGCTCGCCGAGTCGATGGCGACGTGCCAGGGCATGATCAGGTGCGCGTTGCCGGAGAGACGAAGCCCTGCCGTCGACATGCCGCGCGCCTCGAGCCCGTCGATCTCCTCGACCAGGAGGCCGGGGTCGACCACGCAGCCGGCTCCGATCACCGAGATCTTCCCCTCGCACAGGATCCCCGAGGGGACGTGGTGAAGCTTGAACGTCTCCTCGCCGAGGACGATGGTGTGGCCCGCGTTCGGTCCGCCCTGGTAACGGCAGACGAAGTCCGAGCTCTGGGCGAGGAGGTCGACGATCTTGCCTTTGCCCTCGTCTCCCCACTGCGCCCCCACGATCACGGTCGCGGGCATGAGGGGGAGATTAGAGCCGGGGGAGGCCGGAAGCGCCGAGGAGCGCTCGCAGGCGCCACCACCACGCACGGTCGCGCGGCTCGGCCGGGATCGTCCAGCTCGCCATCAGGCGGCCGCCAGGTCGGCGAACTTCGCGTAGCGGCGGAGGAACGAGAGCTTGATCGTGTCGGTCGGCCCGTTCCGGTGCTTGGCGACGATCACCTCGGCGAGGCCCTGCTGGTCGGACTCGTCGTTGTAGTACTCGTCGCGATAGATGAAGACGACGATGTCCGCGTCCTGCTCGAGCGAGCCCGACTCGCGCAGGTCGGACAGGATCGGGCGCTTGTCGTGGCGCTGCTCGACGGCGCGCGAGAGCTGCGAGAGCGCGATGATCGGGATGTCGAGGTCGCGCGCGAGCACCTTCAGCGAGCGGGAGATCTGCGAGACCTCCTGCACGCGGTTCTCCGCGGAGACCCCCGAGGTCATGAGCTGGAGGTAGTCGACGACGATGAGGCCCAGCTCTGGGTGCTTCTGCTTCAGCCGGCGGGCCTTCGAGCGGATCTCCATCATCGTGATCGAGCCCGTGTCGTCGACGTAGATCGGAGCCTTGGCAAGCTTGTCGCAGGCGGCGGTCAATCGCGGCCAATCGTCAGCGGCGAGCTTCCCCGTCCGTAGGCGCTGGGACTCGACCTTCGCCTCGCTGCACATGAGCCGCTGAGTCACTTCCGACTTCGACATCTCGAGCGTGAAGAGCGCGACGGGCACCTGGCGGCGAACGCCGAGGTTGGCCGCCATGCAGAGGCCGAGAGCCGACTTCCCCATGCTCGGCCGGGCCGCGACGATGATGAGGTTGCCGTCCTGGAAGCCGGAGGTGATGCGGTCGAGGTCTCGGTAGCCGGAGGGAACACCGGTCACGTCGGCGCCGGACTCGTACAGGGCGGTGATGCGCTCGAAGCTCTCCTTCAAGAGCTCCTCGATGTGGCTGAACTCTCCCCGCGCGCGCTGCTGCGAGAGATCGAAGATGATCTGCTCGGCGCGGTCGACGAGCTCGGTCGTCTCGCCGGGGCGGTCCCAGCCCAGCTGGGAGATCTCCCCGCCGGCGCGGATGAGGCCGCGGAGGGTCGCCGTCTCGCGGACGATCTGCGCGTAGTGATGGGCGTTCGCCGTCGCGGGAGCGAGGGAGGCGAGCTCGTGGATCCGGAACTTGCCGCCGACGTCCTCGAGCTCACCGCGCTCGTCGAGCTCGTCGGCGAGCGTGATGGCATCGACCGGCTCGCCCTTCGCGTAGAGGCCGAGCGCCGCCCGGTAGATCTTCGCGTGGCTCTCCCTGTAGAACTCGCGCCCGTCGCTCGTGACGATCTCGCTCACCGACGCGATCGCGCCGGGCGTGAGCATCATCGCGCCGAGGACGGACTCCTCTGCGTCGAGGTTCTGGGGTGGGACATGAGCCTCCTCGACTCGTCCCGACCTGGCCGCGTTGGTCGCCACGAAACGAGAAGGTACTTGTCCCTCGTCCACACGTCTGTTCCGGCCGTTTGCAGCCATAAGCGAACAAATGTTCGCAGCAGGCTCGGATGCCATCCACAGCCGGGCGCCAAGCCGGCCGCCTGATTTTCACGCTCTGTGCGGAAAGTTCCCGCCGCTCTCCCGAGGGCTGTGGACGGGCTTGTGGAGAGTTTTGAACCCCTTTGGAACCCCGGTCGGCCGACGAGGCCCTGCGGGAAAGAAGCTCTCAGGCGGGCTCGGCGTCGGGGTCGACGACCTCAACGCTACGTGTCGAAGTTTCCATCTCGACCACGTCGGCCTCTCCTTTGGCCTCCTCGGCTTCAAAGCGCTCGACCTCGGCCTCCACGCTACGCGTCGAATTTTCCATCTCGTCCGCGGCCGCCTGCTCCTGCTCGGCCAGCGCGGCCTGCTCGGCCGCTTCCATCGCCTCGAGCTCCGCCTCGGGCGGAAGCTCGCCGCCCTCCGGCACGACCAGCGCCTTCACGGCGACGGCGACATCGGTGAAGAGCTCGATCGGGATCTCGTAGCGGCCGATCCGCTTGATCGGGTCGGGCAGGTCGATCTTGCGCCGGTCGACGCGGATCTTGAGCTTGTCCCAGATCTCGTCGGCGACGTCGGTCGCGGTCACCGAGCCGAAGAGGGTGCCCTGCGGACCGGCGTTGACGTCGAAGCGGAGCTCCGCGCTCCCGAGCTTGTCCGCGATCTTCTGCGCATCCTCGAAGCTCTGCGCCTCGTGGCGTGCTCGCTGGCCCTCGCGCTTCTCGAGCTCGGTGACGCGGGCCGTCGTCGCCTCCTCCGCGAGCCGGCGCGGGGCTAGGTAGTTGCGCATGTAGCCGCGCGAGACCGACACGACGTCGCCGCGCAAGCCGACCTTCTCCACGTCTCTCAGGAGGATCACTTCCATCTAGTGATCCCTCCGTTCACATCGCCGAGCGTCTGACGCGCGAAAAGCGAGCCCGGCGAGGACGCAGGGAGCGCGCAGGCTGGATGGCCTGTGCGCGACTGAGGACGACGACCGGCGAAGCTTTGCAGCCGTCCAGGCGCCGGTGAATGTGGGCGGAGTGGTCACTTCCAAAGTGCTAGCCAGTGACGTAGGGGAGGAGCGCCAGCTCGCGTGCGCGCTTGACCGCGACGGCGATCTGCTCCTGGTGGCGCCGGCACGCGCCCGTGATCCGCCGGGAGCGGATCTTGCCCTTCTCCGACACGTAGCGCCGAAGCTGGTTGTAGTTCTTGTAGTCGACCTCTTCGATCTTCTCCTTGCAGAAGTAACAGCTCTTCCGCCGGAGAGGACCGGTCGACTGGGAAGGGCGCCTGCGGGTGCCGCTTTCTCGCTTCGTCTGTGGTGGCATTCGGTTTTCTCGACTCCTGTTTCTCGCTAAAAGGGAATGTCGTCGTCGGCCGCGGCGCCTGCCTTGACGAAGTCGGACTGGTCGGCCGCCACGTCGGACGAGGGGATGTAGGACTGGCCGCCCTCGCCGTCGCCGCGCGAGCCGAGGAACTGGACCGAGTCGGCGATGATCTCGATCGCCTGGCGCTTCGAGCCGTCCTTCGCCTCGTACTCACGCCAGTCGAGGCGTCCGTCGACCGCCACGGGGCGCCCCTTAGAGAGGTATTGGGCGCAGCTTTCGCCTTGGTTGCCCCACACGGTGACGTCGAAATAGTTCGGCTTCTCGCCCCACTCGCCCGTGGACGCATCCTTGCGGCGGGAGTTGACCGCCAGGCGGAGGCTGCACACGGCCGTCCCACTCGGGGTGTGGCGGAGCTCCGGGTCCCTCGTCAGATTCCCGACGAGGACAACGCGGTTGATGTTTGCGGCCATGTCTTCTCTCCTTACCTAGTCGAACATTTGTTCGTATATTATCCGGCCGGCTGGACGGTCTCCGTCCGGCGCGGCTGCGCCGCCGTGCGACGGACGGCCATGTGGCGAATGGCGCCGTCGGTGATCTTGAGCACGCGGGTGACCTCGGCGAGAGTCTCCGCATCGGCGTCGAATTGGAGGAGGTGGTAGACCCCCTCGTCCTTCTTCGCGATCTCGTACGCCAGCTTGCGCCTGCCCCACGGCTCCTGCCCGACCCAGGTCCCGCCCCGCGAATCCACGAGCTCGCGCATGCGGGCGACGATCTCGTTCTGGCGCTCCTCGGGGAGCTCCGGGTCGAGGATAAGCATGATCTCGTATGCGTTCATAGTTCCCGATTCCTCCTTCCCTCGGTCTAGCGGCCTCGCCTGCTCACGCCGCTCGGGAAAGGGCGGCGCCGGACGAGGCAGGAAGTCGTTCGAGTATAGCGAGCGTCGTGCCCTTGCCCGGCGCCTCTTCGTCGTGGAAGAGTGCGCAGTGTGAATCGAAATGCCGCCTTCGGAGTGGGAGCGCTCCTCGGTGCTGCGGCGGCCTTGGTCTGGAATCGCCGCTCCGAGCTCCGGGCTCCGCCCATGCCTGCCCCCGACGCCCGCGCGGCCGAGTTGCGCGAGAAGCTCGCGGAGGCAAAGCGGGCCGAGGTGGACGAGAGCGACTTCGGCGCTGCCGGCATGGGCGCCGAGACGATTGTCGAGGAGGCGGCCCCAACGCGCCCGCCCGCCCCGCCTCCGCCCCCGCCAGACGCACGGCCGCAGGCCCCCCCCGCCCCGCCGCGCCCACCTCCCGGCGACGAGTTCGAGGCCATGCGGCGCCGCATCCACGAGGAGGGCCAGGCCGCGGCGGAAGACATGCGCCGCGAGCCCGACGACGCCTCCTAGACGCGCTGTACCGAAACGAGCACACGGTCGAGATCGCCGCGCCGCCCGAGCGCGTGTTCCCCCACGTCGTCGAGAGCGAGCGCCGTCTCGCCTGGATGGGCGCGCTGAGCGAGTCGGAGCCGCTCTCGGATGGGCCGCTCGCGGTCGGAAGCCGCTTCCGCGACGTCTTCGTCGACCACGGCCAGCGGGTCGAGCTGGAGGCGGAGGTCGTCCGCTACGAGCCGCCCCGGTACCTCGAGGTGCGCCTCCGGGGCGACGGCGTCGAGGCGACGAGCAGCCAGACGCTCGAGCCGCTCGCAGGCGGCACCCGGCTGAGCGCGCTCATCGAGGCGGAGTACAAGAAGCGTCTCCTACGGATGGTGGCCGGGGTCGTGACGCGCCACGCGCAGGCGCGACTCGAATCCGACCTGGCGGCGCTCAAGGAACTCGTCGAGAGCGAGCCCGCTTAGCTACTAGGAGGGATTGGCGGAACGTCGCACAGCGCCGCGTTTCGCCAAGCTCTCCTATTAAAACGGGGCGAAGGCCGCCGCGCCGTTCGCCAGGCCCTTGGCCACGCGCCACTGGTAGGCGGCAGACGTCAACCGCGCCCGTTCGCGCGCGTTCGTCATGAAACCCGTCTCGGCGAGGACGACGGGCACGTTCGCCCAGTTGAAGCCGGTCAGGTCGCCGCGCGCGACGAGGCCGAGGTCGGCTGCTCCGGTGCGGGCGACGAGGCGCGCCTGCAGAAGCCCTGCGGCCCGCCGGCTCTCGGGCAGGATGTCGGCCGTCCAGCCGGCGTGCCAGGCCGGGTAGAGCGTGGCGGCCCCGTGCCGGCTCGGGTCGGTCGACCCGTCGGCGTGGATACGGATCATGAGCGCGGCCGCGTGGCGGTTGCAGAACTGAGCCCGCGCGATGTTGCCGCCGTTCCCGAGCGTGAACTCCATCGTCGTGCGCGTCATGACCACGGAATAGCCGCGCTCCATGAGCGTGAGGCGCAGCTTCTTCCCGATCTGGAGGACGACGCTCGCCTCTCCGGCGGTGCCGCCGCCGTCCTTCATCTTGCGAATGCTCGATCCGGGCCCGATCGGCTCGGTCGTCAGGTTCGGCTCCGAGGCATGGCCGGGGTCGATGCAGATCACCGGTGCGGCGGCTGCCGCGGCGGGCGCAGCGAGGACGGCGAGGACGACGAGGAGGAGGACTCTCTTCACGCCGATGCAGTTTGACAGGCGCGGACGCGGCCTCCTATGCTCTCGCCGTCGATTGTCAGGTAACCCTTACAATCGAACGGGACCACGAACAAGGAGAGTTTTGGGAGCAGCGCTCGTCACCACCAGAGAAGGCCTCGAGGCTTCGCTCATCGTCGGCATCGTCCTCGCGTACCTGGCCAAGACGGAAAACCGGCGCTACTTCCGGATCATCTGGCTCGGCACGGCAGCGGCGGTCGCCCTGTCCGTCATGCTCGGCGCGGCGCTCTTCTTCACCATCGGGGAGCTGGAAGGGCGCGGCGAGATGATCTTCGAAGGCGTCGCAATGCTGCTCGCGGTCGCCGTGCTCACATGGATGATCTTCTGGATGCGGAAGCAGGCCAGGAGCATCAAGCACGACCTCGAGGAAAAGCTCCAGAGCGCGATCGTGGCCGGTTCCGCGTTCGGACTTGCCTCGGTCGTCTTCTTCGCCGTCCTTCGTGAGGGCTGGGAGACCGCGCTCTTCCTCTTCGCGGTGGGCGAGAGCTCGACCCCGCTCGCGACAGGAATCGGCGCGGTCGTAGGGCTCGCGATCTCGATCTCGCTCGGCGTCGCCCTCTACATGGGCTCGCGCCGCCTCAATCTTCGCCAGTTCTTCACCGCCACCGGCATCCTCCTGATCGTCTTCGCGGCCGGGCTACTCGCCCACGCGACGCACGAGTTCCAGGAGGCGGGCCTCGTGCCGGCGACGGTCGAGCACGTCTGGAACACGAACGGGCTCCTCTCGGAGGACTCCACGGCCGGCAAGTTCCTGACGGCGCTCTTCGGCTACAACGGCGACCCCTCCCTCCTCGAGGTGGTCGTCTGGCTCGGATTCCTGGCGGTGGCGCTGACGTTCTTCCTCCGCCCGCTCGTGAGCTGGCGGCGAAGACCGGCGCCTGCGCAGGCGTAGAGCACCGCTCCCAGGCAGTTCGCCCGCCGGAATAGTCGCGAGAATCGTTACGTTGCAAGGGGCCATCGTCGTCACGGCCCCAGACCCCCGCCGCTGGAAGGCACTAGCGCTCGTCTGCGTCGCCTTTTTCATGACGGTGCTCGACGTCTCGATCGTGAACGTCGCGCTCCCTTCGATCGGCGAGGCGCTCAACTTCTCGAGGGAGAACCTCCAGTGGGTGATCAGCGCCTACGCCATCACCTTCGGCGGGTTCCTCCTCCTCGCGGGGAGGGCAGCCGACCTCCTCGGCCGCCGGCGCGTGTTCATGGTCGGGGTCGCGCTCTTCACGATCGCTTCGCTCGTCTGTGGCCTCGCCAACTCCGAGGCCGTCCTGATCGGGTCGCGCGCCGTGCAGGGCCTCGGAGCCGCGATCGTCTCACCGGCCGCCCTGTCGATCATCACGACGCTGTTCGTCGAGGGAGCGGAGCGAAACAAGGCGCTCGGCATCTGGGGCGCGGTCGGTGGGAGCGGTGCCGCCGTCGGCGTGCTCGCCGGGGGAGTCCTGACGAAGTACCTCGGGTGGGAGTGGATCTTCTTCGTGAACGTCCCCGTGGGTGTCGCCGTGCTCGCACTCACGGTCGCGCTCGTGACCGAGAGCCGCATCGAGACTGCGCGTCGCCGCTACGACGCACTCGGGGCCTTAACCGTCACCTCTGGGCTCGCCCTGCTCGTCTTCACGATCTCGAAGGCGCCCGATGTCGGCTGGGGCTCGGCCCGCACCATCGGCCTCCTGACCCTCGCGGTCGCCCTGCTCGCCACATTCCTCGTCATCGAGATGAGGGTCCCGCAGCCGCTCATGCCGCTGCGGATCTTCCAGGTGCGGACCGTCACGGGCGCGAACATCGTCGGCCTCATCCTCGGCGGAGTCGTGTTCGCGAACTTCTTCCTGCTCACGCTCTACGTGCAACAGGTGCTCGGATACTCCGCGCTCAAGGCTGGCCTGACCTTCCTGGCCACGGCTGGGACGGCCGTTCTGTCGGCCGGAGTCGCCCAGGCCCTGGTAACGAAAGTGGGCGTGAAGCCCATCCTCGCCACGGGTCTCGTGCTCATGACGGCCGGAATGCTCTGGTACACCCAGATCTCGGTCGACGGCTCGTACGCGACTGACCTGCTTCCGGGCTACATCGCGATCGGGATCGGGCTCGCGTTCTCCTTCGTCCCGGTCACGATCGCCGCGCTCGCGGGCGTCGCGGAGCACGAGGCCGGCCTAGGCTCGGGCCTCATCAACACGTCGCAGCAGATCGGAGGTGCGATCGGCGTCGCGGTCGCCTCGACGATCTTTACGAGCCACTTCACGACGCTGCTCTCGAGCGGGACGGCGCAGCCTGCCGCATTGACACATGGCTTCCAGCGGGCGTTTTGGTTCCTCGCCGTCGTCTCTGCTGTCGGAATTGTCGCCACGCTCGTGTTCGTGAGCGACCGGGAGGTCGCCCCGGTCGGAGCGGCCGAGCCCGAGCCCTCTCGCTAGCCGGAGTTCGAGCGGAGCCAGTCGGCGAGGTTTCGCGCCTGCTCGGCCGAGTCGCCGTCTGGCGGAACGGGCTCGCCGCCGGCCGGAGGGGAGTTGTTATCCCCGCGTGGGCCAGCACTACTCCTCCGTACGGGAACCTTTGCGCCGTTTCCGTGGTCAAAGCTCGCAAATGACGAACGGAGGAACCATGAAGCTCGTCGTGCTTTCAGTCCTTGCTGCGGCTGCTCTTTTCGCGGCGGGGTGCGGAGGAGGGGATGGACGCTCCGAGATCGCTCTCGCGGGCTCCTCGGAGGACAAGGCGGCCGCTTCGGCTGCGCTCGTGCAATCGGGTGCCGTCGTGACCGGGAACGGAATCACCGTCGTCGGGACGGGCAGCGTGGACGTCGTGCCCGATCTCGCCGACTGGTCGTTCGGCGTCCGCTCGCAGGCAGCCACTGCCTCGGCCGCCCTCTCAGCCAACGCCGACGCGATGAGGAGCATCCTCGCCGCGCTCCGCGGCGCCGGGATCGCCAAGGACGACCTGCGGACAGAGCAGGTCTCCCTGTATCCGGAGACGACCGACGACGGCCGCACCGTGACGGGCTACACGGCCTCGAGCAACGTCACCGCAACCGTGCGGAACCTCGGCGATGCCGGCAAGGTCGTCGACGCCGCCGTCAACGCCGGCGCAAACGACATCTACGGCCCGAACCTCCATCCTGCAGACACCGACGCGCAGTACAAGCAGGCCGTCGACGATGCTTTTGACGACGCGCGCGCCCGCGCGCAGGCGATCGCCGCGAAGGCCGGCGTCTCGCTCGGGGAGCCGGTCGCGATCGTCGAGGGCGGCGGGATCACCCCCGGCCCGCTCTACGACCGCGCCCTGGCAGCCACGGACGAGATGGCTCCCATCGAGCCGGGCAAGCAGCAGGTCACGGCGTCGCTAACGGTTACTTTCGCGATCGCCTAGGACGCAGCCGGGAACGGCGAGCGGAGCGCTCGCCGTTCCCAAGCGCTCAGGCTCCGAGGTTTGTACGCCCGTGCACTTTGTGGGACACTCGGGCAGCCCGCAGGTCGCTGGAGCGGTAGGCGTTCGGTTCCAACGGGACGAGGGGTACGGAGCGGCGCAGGAGTCGAACCTACCCAGCGACGGGTTACGCCGCCTCACCGGTTTTGAAGACCGGCTGGGCCACCGGGCCCGGGCCGCTCCGGGGCCAGCCTAGCTTTCTGATCCCCGCCGAGGATACGAGCGTTAAAAGAAGAGAGAGGCGGTGCGACTCACCCGCCTCTCTCTCGCGAGTTGCTTGGGCTGCGGCCCCCCAGCAATCTCGCTTCCGGCTAGATCCCCTCGGATCCCCGCCTGGCCTATAGATCGGCCGTTCGGCGGGCGACGACATCACTCGTTCTAGGGAAGTGAACTACGGGTGTGAACCACCTCCCGAGGCATGGAGTGAAGCGGTCTGCATCATCAATACTGCGGTTGTAAGAGTTGCGGCAGACTTCTGAGGGTGGGCCCCGATGCGGCGGGGGCTCCCTCGGAAGAAAGTTGGGGGCGGACTCGTTGCGGCGAGCTCCGCCCCCTTACTCTTTCTAGGGCTGTCTAGCGGCGCGACTACAATCTCAGCCGCCGTGCACGGGGTGATCTTCGCGAGCTTCGTCGACTACGTGGCTGCGCGGCACGGCTCTGAGGTTGCCTCCGAGATCCTCTCCGACCAGCCCGTCTTCCTCCTGAGCGAGTCCTACGAGGACGAACGCCTGCTCGCGCTCGTCACCCGGGCCTCGGAGCTGACCGGGACTCCTGTGCGTGAGCTCGTGCACGAAGTCGGCGTGTTCACGGCCCAGCAGACGTTCGCCCGCCTCTATCCCGCCTTCTTCGCGGTCGCCGGAGGCACCCGGGCGTTCCTCCTCTCCGTCGAGACGCTCATCCACGAGCTCGTACGGGCGACGATCCCGAATGCCAGCCCGCCGCAACTCAACGCCCAGCCGCTCGGAGACGACGGCGTCACGATCACCTACACCTCGTCGAGGCGCCTTTGCGCCCTCCTCGCCGGCCTCGTCGAGGGAACAGCCCGCCATTACTGCGAAGAAGTGCAGATCGACCAGACCGAATGCATGCTGCGCGACGACCCGGCGTGCGTCTTCGAGATCTGGGTCAGCCCCGGGACGCTCGCCGCCTGAGCACCCGGGCGTCTCCGATCCGCCTCGTGACGCCGTCCGCGTCGAAGCGCTCGAGCAGAAGCTGCGCTGGGCGCCGTCCCGTGCCGAGCAGATCGCGAAACCGGGCGAGAGCTATCGACCCTTCCCGCCGGCACTCCTCGACGAGGAGCTGTCTGGCCTGCGCGTGCGCGCCGGCTCCAACTGCCAGCCCGTCCCCGACCCGAACCAAGCGCCCCTCCCGCTCGAGGTAGGCGCCGAGCTCCCGATCCTCGACGGGAACCGGTGTGTAACCGGCCTCTGCAAGCTCGGCTTCGAGCCGGGCGGCCGCATCGGTGCGGTCTCCGAGCGAGGCGGCTGCGCCCCGGAGATAGAGCTTCGATCCCCGCTGCTCGAGCCCGAGACGGGGCACGACCGCAGTGGCCCAGGCCGTTGGGGGAACCGCTACGCCCGGGTCCAGAGGGTCTGCCGCGGCAATATGGGCTCGAAGCTCCTCCGCGAAGGTTTCGAGCCACTCACGCGAGAAGAGCCAATCGCCGGCCCGCTCGACTGCATCGAGATCGGAGGGGGCAAGGTGGCGGAGGGAGTCGAGCCGAACCGGCGCGTGGACCGTGGCGGCGATGTCGTCGCGCTCGATCAGTTCGAGGCGCTCGGGCGAGAGCCGTCTCGGGGGGGCAGGATCGAGGACGACCGCGCCGCCCATGGTCGTCCGGT
>JBDTRS010000015.1:0-22571 GCA_039931575.1 Gaiellaceae bacterium | reverse complement strand
GTCTTCGCGGCGATCACGCCCTTCAACTTCCCCTTCATGGTCCCGCTCTGGTTTCTCCCGTTCGCCGTCGCCTGCGGGGACACGTTCATCCTCAAGCCCTCCGAGCAGGATCCGCTCACCTCGGAGCTCCTCTTCGAGCTGCTCGACCAGTCCGAAGTGCCGCCAGGGGTGGTCAACCTCGTGAACGGCGGGAAGGACACCGTCAACGCGATCCTCGAGCACGCCGGGATCAACGGAGTCTCCTTCGTCGGGTCGACCCCGGTTGCCCACCACGTCTACGCGACCGCCGCGAAGCACGGCAAGCGCGTGCAGGCCCTTGGCGGGGCGAAGAACCACGTGGTCGTGATGCCCGACGCCGAGCTCGAATCCGCGGTGGACGGCGTCCTCTCTTCGGCCTTCCACGCGGCGGGCCAGCGCTGTCTCGCCAACTCGGTCTGCGTCGCGGTCGGTGACGTGTACGAGCCGCTCAGAAAGGGCCTCGTGGAGAAGGGTGGCGCCATGATCGTCGGCGAGGGCATCGACCCCGACACCGAGGTCGGCCCCGTGATCTCGGCTGCCGCACGGGAACGAATCGGCGAGTGGATCGAGAAGGGCCTCGCCGAGGGCGGCGAGCTCCTCCTCGACGGCCGCGGCAAGGGGCTCGACGACGGCCACTTCCTCGGCCCGACGATCATCGAGGCCGACCCCGGCTCCGAGATCGCCAAGGAGGAAATCTTCGGGCCAGTGCTAACACTCGTCCGCGCCCGCGACCTCGACCACGCGCTCGAGATCATGAACGCCTCGACGAAGGGCAACGCAGCGTCGATCTTCACGACCTCCGGCGGCGCGATGCGGCAATTCCGCCACGATGCGGAGGCCGGCATGATCGGCGTCAACATCGGGGTTGCCGCGCCGATGTCCTACTTCCCGTTCACGGGCTGGAAGGAGTCCTTCTTCGGCGACCTGCACGCGCACGGCCGCGACGGCATCGAGTTCTACACGGAGAAGAAGGTCGTCATCACCCGCTGGCCGTCGGCCTAGCGGACGGGCAACGGGACCGATGAGCACCGTCGCCCTCGACGTCGCGGCCGTCCGCGCCCGCTTCTCGGCCCTCGCCCGGCCGACCGCCTTCTTCGACGGGCCCGGTGGGACGCAAACTCCCGATTCGGTCGTCGACGCTGTCGCCTCGTACCTGCGGGAGGCGAACGCGAACGTCGGCGGGCCGTTCGAGACGAGCCGTCAGAGCGATGCGGTCGTGGCCGCCGCGCACGAGGCCGCCGCCCGCTTCCTCGGCTGCTCGCCGTCGGAGGTCGGCTTCGGACAGAACATGACGACGCTGAACTTCGCGCTCAGCCGCACCGTCGGGCGCGAGCTCCGGGCAAGCGACGAGATCCTCGTCACCCGTCTCGACCACGACGCCAACGTTTCGCCCTGGCTCGAGCTTGCACACGACCTCGACCTGGTCGTCCGCTTCGCGGACCTGCGGGAGGAGGACTGCACGCTCGACCTCGACGACCTCGAGCGCCAGCTGTCCGACCGGACGAAGGTGGTGGCGTTTCCGTGGGCGTCGAACGCGGTCGGGACGATCACCGACGTGCGCCGAATCGCCGAGCTCGCCCACGCGGCGGGCGCGCTCGCCTGGGTCGACGCCGTTCACTACGCGCCACACGGCCCGATCGACGTCGTCGCGGCGGAGGTGGACGTCCTCATCTGCTCGCCCTACAAGTTCTTCGGACCGCACCTGGGCCTCTTCTTCGGCCGGCAGGAGGTGCTCGAGCGCTGGCGCCCGTACAAGGTGCGCCCGAGCGCCGACGAACCGGTCGGCCACCGCTTCGAGACCGGCACGCTCGCCCACGAGCTGCTTGCGGGCTTCACCTCGGCCGTCGAGTACATCGAGGCGATCGGCTGGGACGCGATCGTCGCCTGGGAGCGCGAGCTCGGCCGGCGCTTCCTCGAGGGCCTGCCCGATGCCTACAAGCTGTACGGCCTCCCGGGGATGGACGGCCGCACGCCGACCTTCGCGCTCACGCACGGCTCCCGGTCACCGGAAGAGCTCGCCGCCTTCCTCGGCGAGCGCGACATCGCGGCCTGGCCGGGGAACTACTACGCGCTCGAGATCATGGAGCGGCTCGGCCTCGCCGAGGGCTGTCTCCGTGTCGGGATCGTGCACTACAACACGGCCGAGGAAGTCGACCGCCTTCTCGCCGCTCTCACCGACCTCGCCCGATGATCCGTTTGTATTGGGCGCACAATGATGGGATGAGCGGGCATGTGTTCCTCGACCCGGCCGACATCGAACTCCTGCGCGAGGAGATGCTCCTGCAGGGCGTGATGCTCCCGCCCCTCGAGCCCGGCGCCCGAGTGCCCGCGGACGAGGTCGAGTCGGCGCTCCGAAGTGCCGAGCCCGAGCCGATCGCGCTCGGAGACGAGAAGCTCTGGAGCGACTGGCTCCGCTTCCTCGAGGGCGCCGCCGAACACGGCGGCCTCGTGGTTCTTTAAAGACCTAAGCTCGGGTCGAAGCGAGCTTGCGGGAGCTCGCAGCGGCTTCGCTGATCTTCTGCACGACCACGAAGCGCGAGTTTCGCTCGACGACCTGCTCGAGATCGGGGATATCGTGGCCCGGCTTGATCGGGAAGCGAATCGACGAAGAGGTTCGAACCGCCTCATACTCCGCGATCGTCAGCTCAAGCCTTGCATTGCAGCGCAGATCGGCGCATTCGCAAATGAAGTCGGCGTTGTCGGTCGCCTTGAGGACGAACTCGATGCGCTCGTTCACCTCGCGCATCAGCGTCTGGTTTCGTGCCGCCTTCGCCTGGTGTCGGTCTTCCGCGTCATGTGCCCGGGTTGCCACGTAGATCCTCCTTGGTCGGAGCAGTCTCTCAGTCGCTCCGCCGGGGAAGCGCCTCGCTCGAACTCGCCGGTTCCGGCGTTCGAAAAGGGAGGGCGCGAAGAAGGACCCCCGCGACGGGTCTAGACCTAAGGTAGCACCTCTACGAATACGACCGGCGGGCCAGTGGATCGCCGGGTCGAGAGGGAACAAATTCGACGTCGCTTATAGTCAGAGACACGATGTATCTCAGGTCGACGCTCGTCGTAGCCCTTGCTTCGTCTCTGTGGGGCGCGACTACGGTCTTGGCCGTGCCGCTCATTCCCCAAATGACTCCGTCCGAGCAGATGCGCACGGCGGACGTCGTCTTCGTGGGTCGTGTTGTCGCCACGGACGAGGTAATGCCATTCCAGGTCCAAGACGTGCACGCACTTGTCGGTGGACCGGCGGCGGTCTCCTTCGTCACGTTCCAGAAGCCCTTGTATCCGAGCTGGCAGGCTCGGTTCGAAGTCGAGCTCGTACTCCGCGGGGATGTTCCGAAAACGCTACGCCTGAGTGACCTCGAGGCTTACGGTGACGCGCCTACGCCAGGACGGCAGTACCTGATCGTGGCCCGAAGATCCGCGAGCGGAAGCCTCTTCCTCGTGGGTCCGCGCGACGGGGCGCTTCGGGTGATCCCAGCTAGCTAAGCTAGGCGTACGACCGGCGGGCGGCGTCCCAGCGCGGGTCATCCCAGCGGATCTTGTCGGGATCGACGCCGCGGCGTTCCGCCAGGTCGAGCGTGAGGACCTGGAAACGGACGATGTCGACGACCGGGTGCGCCGTCGGAATCAACGTCGTCTCGGCCCCGATCTCCCCGAGAGCCTTGACGACCGCGGCCGCTCGCTCGGCTGCCCGGCCCTCGCCCTCGAGGACGAACACGCGCACGCGCTCGTCGATCGCCGCGAGATGCCCGTGCAGGATCTGCTCGGTCTCGTGCGCCTCGGCCGCGACGAAAGCGCCTTCGCGAAGCTTCAGGACGGCCTCCTGGGCCGTGGGCCAGTCACGGCCCGCGCCCACGACCGCGACTCGCTCCCAGTCGCCGCCGGGAAGCGGGTCGGAGAGGACCTGCTCGACCGCGGGGCGGAGCCAGGAGACGTCCTCCCCGCGCAGGACGGCGAGCGCGGCCACCGCGCACGTGTAGCTGACCGTGTGGCAGTACGACTCCTCCACCGCCGGGGTGACCACGATCACTTCGTCGGCCGCCGCCGCGAGCGGGCTCTTCTCCTTGCCCGTGATGAGCCAGACTGGGCCGTCGAAGGCCCGAGCGGCCTCGAGCGTCAACGCCGTGTCTCCCTCGTGGCTCACAGCGACGAGGAGTTCCGCTTGCGGCGGCGCGAGCACCGCCTCGAGCGCCTGCAACGACTCGCCGCCGGTCTGCGCGGCGTGGAAGGACGTCCCGCAGCCCGTGAAGACGACTCGCCCGGCCGGCAGCCGCCGCGGGCCGACGCGCTCGGGCACGCCGCGGAGCCATTCGGGCTGCGACTTGATCGCGCTACGGGTGAGCTCTCCGGCCAACGGTAGGCCCGAAGCTAACATGACGCCGATGGAGGGGTACCGCTTCGTACGCCCACAGGAGGTCGCGTTTCGCGACCTTGACGTTTTCGGGCACGTCAACAACGCCGTCTACCTGACCTACCTCGAGAACGCTCGCATCGGCTATGTCCGCGACGTGCTCGGGGTCGAGTCGGTGGAGGGACTCCTCCTGATCGTCGCGAGCGTGAAGATCGACTTTCGCTCCCGAGCCAACCTCGGCGAGACCCTCGAGATCGGCTCACGGGTGTCCCGCGTCGGCACGAAGAGCTTCGACCTCGACCACGAGGTCCGCGGCCCGGACGGCCGGCTCGTGGCGGAAGCTCAGACCACCCTCGTCGCGTTCGACTACGACCGAGACCAGACGATGCCCGTGCCGCCGGAGTGGCGCGAGCGCATCGAAAGCTACGAGTCAAGGAGCACTGCAACCACGTGAGCACCAACGCCTTCGAGAAAACACTTCTGCCCAACGGCCTGCGGGTCGTCACGGCTCCCATGCCCCAAGCGAAGTCGGTCGCCTGCTTCGTCATGCTCGCGGCGGGATCCCGCTACGAGACCAGGGACACCAACGGGATCGCCCACTTCGCGGAGCACATGTTCTTCAAGGGCACGGAGCGCCGGCCGACCGCACGCGAGATCGCCGGCGAGATCGACTCGATCGGCGGAGAGTTCAACGCGTTCACGGGCAAGGAGTACACGGGGTACTACGTCAAGTGCGCGGCCGAGCACCGCGACGTCGCGCTCGACGTCCTCATCGACATGCTCCGCAATTCCAAGTTCGACTCGGAGGAGATCGAGCGCGAGAAGGGCGTGATCGTCGAGGAGATGAACATGTACTACGACACGCCACGCGACTTCGTCGACGGCGTCTACGACGAGCTCCTCTATGGCGACCAGCCACTCGGCTGGGACATCATCGGGCGTAAGGAGACGGTGCGAGCCGCCAAGCGGGAGACGTTCATGGACTACCTCGATCAGTGGTACCGCGCGCCGCGGATGGTCGCCGGCATCGCGGGCAACCTCGGGGAAGGCCTGCACGAACGGCTGGAGGAGCTACTCGGCGACGTCCCCAACGGCGCCGCGGGCCAGCCCGAGCCGGCGAAGTGGGCGCAGGAGCACCCGCAGGTCAAGCTCCACACGAAGCAGTCGGACCAGGCGCACGTGCGGATCGGGGTCCACAGCTACCCGCTCGTCCATCCCGACCGCTATGCCCTGTCGCTGCTCGGCACCGTGCTCGGGGGCGGCATGTCCTCGCGCCTCTTCACCGAGGTGCGCGAGCGCCGGGGCCTCGCCTACTACATCTACGGGCACAACATGGGCTACACGGACACCGGCACCCTCTATGCCCAGGGCGGCGTCGACATCAACCGGATCGACGACGCGGTCAGCACAATCGTGAAGGAGTTCGGGCGAATCGCGGCCGAGCCGGTGGAGCCGGACGAGCTCGAGAAGGCTCGCAACTTCTCCAAGGGCCGCCTCGTCCTCTCGCTCGAGGATCCGAAGGGCATGATCATGTTCGGCCTGCGCAACGAGGTGCTCGAAGGAAGGTTCCGCGAGCCCGAGGAGGTGCTCGCCGGTCTCGACGCGGTCACGCGCGAGGACATCCAGCGGGTCGCCCAGGACATCATCCGCGACGAGCGGCTCAACCTCGCGGCGATCGGGCCGTTCGACGATGCCGACCGCTTTCAGAAGCTGCTCGAGCTCTCGGCCTAAGGCCTGAGCTCGTACGGATAGTCGGTGATGATCTCGATGCTGTCGTCGGTCACCAGCACGAGGTCTTCGAGGCGGCAGCCGCCGAAGCCGCTGCGGTAGAGGCCGGGCTCGACGGCGAGGACATCGCCGGCAACCAGTGGGTTGACGCCCGCGCGACCGAGTCCCGGCTCCTCGTGCACCTCGAGCCCGACCCCGTGGCCGAGCGAGTGGTCGAACCCGTCCTCGAGCACCTCGCCCGGTTTCTTCGAGAGCTGCGTCTGCAACCCGTGCTCGTGGAAGAACTCGCAGACCGCCTTGTGAAGCTCCTGCCCAGTCACACCCGGCCGAATCTGCCCGTACGCGAGGTCGAGTGCCTGGCGGCAGAGCTGGTGGTAGCGGACGAGCTCCTCGGGCGGCTCGCCCAGGCAGAAGGTCCGCGTCATGTCGGCGTAGCAGCCGGACTCGGGGTCTCGCGGGTAGAGGTCGGCCACGATCGGCTCGCCGGGCACGACGGGCCCGTGCCCCGGTTCGTGCCCGACCGCGGTCTGCGCCCCGTGCGAGATGATGACGATGTCGGGGACGATCATCCCGTGCTCGAAGAAAGCGCGGTTGGCCTCGTTTCGGAGGTCCTCGCTCGTGACGTCGCCGCCCTGCCGCAGGCGCGCGCGGATCGCGTCCATCGCAGCTTCCGCCGAGCGCTGCGCACGGCGTATGCCGTCGATCTCGGCGGATGTCTTGACGCGACGACGTGCGTCGAAGGAGTCCTTGTCCCCCCGCACGGAGATTCCGTTCGCGCGCAGGTAGTCGGACAGCTCGAGCGGAAACTCGCGAGGCGTGATCGCGTCCTCGACGCCGATCCGCCGGCAAGCTCGAAGGAGAAGCTCGGGATCGAGCTCGTTCCACTTCGCGCCTCCCTCGATCAGCTCGTCGAGCCCGAGCTCCTCGAGCGCGACCACCTCCAGGCCGTCCACCTCCTCCATCCGCGGCAGCTCCAGGGAGCTGACGAAGACGTAGCGGTTGCCGTTCCGCTCCGCGTAGATGAACGGGTCCGGAACGGGCACCGGCACCTCGTGGCGGAGCTCCGGCGAGCGGATCGTGTCGCCGAATATGAGAACGTCGGCCACGGGTCGTAAGGCTACCTGGGGTAGATTCCGAAGCGGTGGAACAGGCACTGGAACGCGCACGAGCCCTGGTGGCCGCCTACGACGAGGAGGTCAGAGCGCTCATTCCGGCCGGTGCCGAGCTCTTCGACGCGCACGTGCACGTCGGCCGCGACATCGACGGCTTCGTCGCCCCGCTGGACGAGCTCCTGTCGTTTCTCGAGCGGGACGGCGTCAAGCGCGCGTTCGCTTTCTGCCTCGACGAGCCCGACCGCGAGCCCGCCTTCCGCGCGGCCAACGACCGCACTCTCGAAGCCGCCCGCCTGTCCGACGGCGTCCTCGTTCCGTTCGCACGGCTCGACTTGGCGAAGGAGCCGGTCGAGGAGGCGCGCCGGGCTCTCGACCTCGGCGCCCGTGGGATCAAGCTTCACCCGCGGGCCCAGCGCTTCCTCCTGAACGACGAGAGGCTCGCCCCGATCTTCGCCCTCTCGGCCGAGCGGCGCGTTCCGATCCTCATCCACGGAGGACGAGGGCTCCCGCCGATAGCGGAGCACCTTCGCAGTCTCGTGGACAAGCATCCCGAAGCGCAGCTGATCATCGCCCACGCGGGCATCGCCGACCTGGCGGCGCTGTCGAAGGCGTTCGGCGGCCACCCGGGCGTCTTCTTCGACACGTCCGTGTGGAGCCCGATCGACCTGCTCGACATGTTCCACCGCGTCTCGCCAGAGCAGGTTCTTTACGCGTCCGACTACCCGTACGGCCAGCAGCCGGGCTCGCTCTTCATCACGCTGCGTACGGCCCGTCTGGCAGGCCTCTCCGAAGAGAAGATCCGCAACATGCTCGGCGGGTCGGCGGCGCGGATCGCGGACGGCGAGGCACCGCTCACGCCGACGGCCCCGAACGGCCTGAAGACGCTCGCTCTGCCGATCACGCTCGCGCGCATCCATCACTACCTGGCCATGGCCACCCCGCTCCTCTGGACACGCCAGCCGGACACGATCGGCGTCCTCGGGCTCGCGCTCAACGCCTGCGCCGAGCAGAACGGGCTCGCCGCCGAGCGCATCGGCGACCTCATCGCCTGCGCGCGCGATCTGTGGCGAGTCCTGCCGGAGATCGAGAACGAGCGCGACCGCCTGCTCGTCAGCCGCTACACGTTCCGGCTGGTCCACCTGGCCGACATCCTCGCGGTCACGACCACGGAGTGATCGCAGCCGTCGTGCTCGCGGCGGGCGCGGCGAGCCGGTTCGGGGAGCCGAAGCAGCGCCTGCTCCTCCCGCTCGTGCTCGAGCGTCTGCGGGCGAGCCCCGTCGACGAGATCGTGGTCGTGAGCGGCGCCCACGAGCTCGGGATCTCGAACGTCCGCGTGGTCGCATGCCCGGAGTGGAAGCGCGGCCCCGGCGCTTCGCTTCGCTGCGGGCTCGCCGCGCTCTCGGGCGAGACCGAGGCCGCCGTCGTCTGCCTCGCGGACGGGCCGAACCTG
Source organism: Gaiellaceae bacterium (assembly GCA_039931575.1). Classification (GTDB taxonomy): domain Bacteria; phylum Actinomycetota; class Thermoleophilia; order Gaiellales; family Gaiellaceae; genus DATEOR01. The sequence continues at coordinate 13,921 of JBDTRS010000015.1, read as the reverse complement.
GCTCCCGAGGCGGTCGGGCGCGTCCTGGAGGCCTGGCGGACAAGCCTGGAGGACGTCGTTGCCGCAAGCTACGAGGGCTCCCGGGGGCACCCGCTCCTGATCGCCAGGCCCGCCTGGGGATCGGTGCCGGACGAGGGCTTGCGGGCGCTGCCCGCCCGACTCGTGTCCTGCGACGACCTCGGGGCGCCCGGAGACGTCGACGAGCCGGGGGACCTTGCTTGAGCCGCCTGGCTCGCCCAGCCGTGCTCCTTCCGCTCGCCGCGCTTCTCCTCTTCGCGGGCGGCGTCGTCTACGCGGTCACGAAGGGGTTGAACTCCTCGGCGGTGGCTGAGAACGAGAGCACGCTCGCCGACGCAGGGGCGCTGCCGGGCTCCCGCGAGGTCGGCAGACAGAGCGAGACCTTCTCCGGCGGGGACTCGCTGCCGGTGCCCAAGGGCGTCGTCACGACGGTCGCTTACACGCCGCCAGCCGGCACGGGGCAGAACGCCGTCGTCAACTACTACGCCGAGCGCCTCCGTCCCGGCTGGGCTGCCCGGGTCGAGCGCTCGCTCGCCGGCGCGGCAGGGACCACGGACGAGCGCTCGTTTCGTGTCACCTTCTCTCGGGGCGAGCGCTGCCTCGTGCTCGGGACGGCGGGAATGACCGCGGCGCTCGAGCGGCCGGTGTACACACTCTCCGCCTACAAACGCTCGGGCGAGCGCTGCTAGTAGGAGGGCTTGACGAAACGCAGCGCTGTGCGACGTTCCGCCAATTCCTCCTAGCGCTCAAGCAGACCTCTCGTTTGCCGATGGAAAGGGAGGTTGTAGCGCTCTCCCGACGAATCTTGAGGTCTCCGATGGCCGTTTCACCCCTTGGGGCCGCCCGCCTCCGCCGCCGCCTCACCCTCGAAGAGGCGGCCGCCCGCGCGCGCATGCAGGTCGACCAGGTCAAGTCGCTCGAGGAAAACTGCATGTATCGCTTCGGCTCGAACGCCGACGCACTCGCCGCGGCCCTGGTCTACGCGACCTCGCTTGGGATCTCCGAGCGCGAGGCGCGTCAGATCGCCGGCCTCCCGGTCGCGAACCGGCTCGTCGATCCATGGTCCGTTCGCCGCACGTTCGCTGTCGCAGCCTTCATCGCCGCCGCGACGTCGCTCATGTGGTTCGGTTTCCGCCCCGAGCTCGGAGCGGGTCCCAGCGACGCGGCCGCCACCCCCGCGGCCTCGGCGAACGTCGCCGTCAAGGCGCTCCCCGAGCCGTGGGAGATCGAGGTGGACGTCTTCAACGGCACGAAGACCGCGAACGCCGGCGCGGGCATGGCGAACGACGTCGCCGGCCTCGCCTACCGGATCGGCAAGGTCGGGAACGCCAAGCGCACCGACTATACGAAGACGCTCGTCTACTACCCGCCCGGCGCCGACGCGATCGCGGCGCGCCTCGCGCAACAGCTGGGAATCGGCAAGGCCGCTCTCCCAGGGGGCGACGATCCGAAGCGGCTCGTCGTCATCGTCGGAAGCGGCTAGAGCTCCTTTCAGAGCGGGGTCCTGAGGGCCGCGAGCTTCGCCTTCAGCTCGGGCGCCATCTCCTCGACCACGGCCTGGCGCACATAGCGCCGCAGCGTCTCCTCGAACTTGTAGCGCTTGCGGCAGTAGCCGCATTCGTTCAGGTGCGCCTCCGCCACGATGTACTCGTCGTCGGAGAGGTCGCGGTCGAGGAAGGGCTGGAGCATCTCCTCACACTTGGCGCACGGATCCAAGAACATCGTCATCCGGCCTCCCCCACGGTAGCTTCTGCGAGCTGCTGCTTGAGAATCCTCCTGCCGCGGTGCAGCCGGGACATCACGGTTCCGATCGGGATGTCGAGGATCTGGGCCGCGTCCTGGTAGGTGAAGTCGCCGATGTCCACGAGCACGATGACATCGCGGAAGTCGTGCGGGACGGCAGAGAGCGCGTGAACGATCTCGTCCTGGGAGAGCCGCTCGACGATGCGCTCCTCGTCGTCCGGGGCGCTGTCGGCCTCGAGGCGGTTGTAGAGGAAGTAGTCGCCTTCCTCGAGCGGCTGGGTCGCAGGCGTGCGCTGCTCGCGCCGCCCGCGGTCGATGTTCAGGTTGGTGAGGATGCGAAAAAGCCAGGCGCGGAGGTTCGTGCCGGGCGTGTAGGAGCGCCAGCTCCGGAAAGCGCGGACGTAGGTTTCCTGTACGAGATCCTCGGCCTCCTCGCGTGTCGAGACGAAACGTCGCGCGACGCGGTAGACCTGATCCGACAAACCGAGAACCTCCTCTTCGAACCGCGCGCGGGCGCGCGCGTCCTCTGCGATGCCCTTGGCATCGGTCTCGGGCCGAACCTCGCTCATCTGCCCTGACAGTAACAGGGAACGAAGCCGGAAACCCAGCTATTCCGAGGGATCAGCGGGCCTGAAGCCGGCGCGGGTCAAGGTTGCGACGATCTCGTCCCGGGCGAGGCGCTCGTCGTCCCAGGAAAGTGTCACCTGGCCCATGAGATTCGCGTTGGCCGCCTCGAGCCCGTCGAGGCCCTGCAAGGTCGATCCGAGCCGCATGACACAACGCTCGCAGCGGATGCCGGTCACCTGGATCGTGTCTCGCTGCAGGGCCACGCCTCGATCTTACGTCAGGCCGACCAGGGTCTCGCCGAGGGTCCGAAGCCCGTCCTGGCGGCCGATCCTGAGCTGTTCGTCCGCCTGGGCCAGATCCCTGAGAGGCGCGACCGCCGTTGTCCCGACCAGAGCTCCGAGCTCGTCCAGCAGGTCCGGCACCGAGACGAGCCGGGAGCCGTCGGGATGGACGAGCTCGGCGTCGCGGCCGAAGCGGAGCGCGGCCCAGCGGTTCTGAGCGTAGAGGCCGCGGTCGGCGGGGCCGACGGAGCGAAGCGACGAGACCATGGCCTGGACGAGCTCGGCGAGGGCTGCGGTCGCTTCCAGGCGGGTCGGCTGGTCGGGGATCCGGACCTCGAGCGTGCCGAAGCGCGGATGCGGTCGCGCATCCCACCAGATCCGCGTGATCTCGTCCGCCAACCCAAGCGCCACGAGCCGCTCGACGAACTGCTCCCACTCGGCATACGACGCAAAGACCGGCGGCGCCCCGCTACGCGGCAGGAGCGTCAGGATCTCGGCCCGAGCCGAGTGGAGCCCCGTCTCCGCCCCGGCAACGTACGGAGAGTTGGCCGACACGGCGAGGATCACTGGGAGCCAGGGCAGCACTGCCTCGAGCGCTTGCATGCAGACCTCCGGGCTCTCGACACCAACGTGGACGTGTAGCCCGGAGCAGTACTGGCGCCGCGCAGAAGGACCGGCGTACTCGACAAAGCGCCGGTACCCCTCATTTGCGACGATCGCTTGCTCTTCGGGCACGGCCGTCGGCCACGTCCCGGTGCCGGCCACGACGAGCCCGGCGGCGCCCGCCGCCTCCTTTGCCCGCTGCCGCAAGCCGCGCAGCTCTTCGACCGCCTCCGTCACCGAGCCGTGGACGTCCGTGTTGAGCTCGACGACCGAGGCGAAGAGCTCTTCCTTCAGCCGCTCCCCGTCGAGGCGCTCGCGGGGGAACGGCGCGGGCGCGAGCGAGTCACCTTCGAGGACGAAGAGCTCCTCCTCGATCCCGACGGTGAAGGGATCGCTCGAGCCGAAGGCGTGCGGGATCACGCGAGCAGATTAGAGAGATGACTGAGAGAGACAAGGTCGGAGGCCCGGGCAGGCAGGCGGGCCTCCGACCGTTACTTCCGAAAGCCAGCTGGCGATTCGGCTCCGGAAGCAGGCCCCTGGGGGAAGGGGCCTTGGGCACCGTTATCCGACTGGGGTGCTCGGTTGGCGCCCAAGCTCGACTGTCACGTTCATCGTCGTCTGCCCGCGATGCACCTCAAGATCGAGGGAATCGCCAGGCTTCTTGGAAGTCACTACGGAGGCAAGGTCGTCGGTGGTTTCGAGCGTCTGGCCGTCGGCCTTCGTGATCACGTCGCCGCCGAGCCAGTACGTCGTGCCCGCAAGCACGACCTGCGAGGTTCCGCCCCTGAGACCGGCATCCGCCGCCGGGCTGCCGGCCCGGACGTGCTGGATGAGAACGCCCTTGTCCACGGGAACGCGGAAGTTCTCCGCGAGGTCCTGCGTGATCGTGGTCATCTCGACCCCGAGGTAGGCGTGCTCGACCCTGCCGTTGGAGATGAGCTGCGACGCGACCTCGCGCACCGTGTTGACCGGGATCGCAAAGCCGATGCCGACGTTGCCGCCCGACTCGCTCTCGATCTGAGCGTTGACGCCGATCACCTTGCCGTCGGCGTTCAGGAGCGGGCCGCCGGAGTTGCCGTGGTTGATCGCTGCATCGGTTTGGATCGCCTCGTCGATCTGGAAGCCGTTCGGCGCCGTAATCCTTCGCTGCAAGGCGCTCACGATCCCGGCCGTGACGGTGCGCTCGAGCCCGAAGGGGTTCCCGATCGCGACCACCGCGTCGCCCACCTTGACGGCATCGGAGTCGCCGAGCTGAATCGGCGCGAGCGCCCGGCCCTCGGCGTTCTTGATCTTCAGCACCGCGATGTCGGTCGAAGGATCGGTGCCGACGACTTTCGCATCCATCTGCTCGTTGTCGGAGAAGCTCACCTGGACGGTCCGCGCGCCTTCGACCACGTGGTAGTTCGTAACGACGTGGCCGAACTTGTCGATGACGAAGCCGGAGCCCTGAGCGCGCTGCTCCTGCCCGCCGAAGAACGGGTTGCTGGAAACGACCGACGTGGCGAGGACCTGGACGACGCCGCGCCTCGAAGCGTCGTAGATCTGCGAGATCGTCTTGCCGCCGCTCGCCGGAAACGAGGCCGGCTCGGTGGTGCCGCCCGACACCTCTCGTACGACGGTGGTCGTCGAGCCCCCATCGATGGCCTGGCTCAGTCCGACGGCGATTCCGCCGCCGAGCACGCCTGCAGCGAGGAGCGTGCCTGCCTTCGCCAACGCGGGTTGCATGGGACGTTTATAGCTCCGTCCCCATGAATGTCGGGTTGCGGCCGGTTAAGTGGACGTTAAGGGACCGACCGCGATACATTCGGTTTCTGGAAGCTGCACAGCTCCTCGCCAGCGCCCTCCCGGACGGCGGCACGGTCGGCGTCTCGGCACCCGCGAGCCCGTGGCAAAACCGCTCCGACCTCTTGCGCGGGGTCGAATGGTGGGAATCGCACGGCTACCGCGTGAAGCTCGCCGACGGAATCGACGGGCGCGACGACTACGTCGCCGGGTCGGCCGAGGCTCGCGCAGCCGACTTGAATGCGCTGTTCGCAGACCCGGAGGTGGACGTCGTCCACTGCCTCCAGGGCGGGTACGGCTCGGCCCAGGCGATCCCTTTCCTCGACTTCGACCTCATCGCCGCCAACCCGAAGGCCTTCGTCGGGTTTTCCGACATCACCGCTCTCCACGTCGCGATCCGCCAGCGCACCGGCCTGGCGACGTTCTACGGACCGGGCGTGGCCGGCGTCGGGGACACGGAGACGACGGAGTTCACCCGCGGCCGTCTCCTCGAGGTGCTTCGGGGCGGCGGAGCGGGCGCCGTTCCGCGCGACCCCGACGATCCGTACGCACGCGCGATCCGGGGCGGCACGGCCAAGGCACCGCTGGCGGGCGGCTGCCTCTGGCTCCTGCTCCAGACGATGGGAACGCCGTGGGAGATCGACCTCGACGGCGCCATCTTCTTCTTCGAGGACTACGACGCGCCGCCCTGGTACGTGGACGGGATGCTCACCCAGCTCGGGCACGCCGGCAAACTCGACCGGATCGAGGGAGTCGTAGTAGGAGACATGGAAAAGTGCGAGTGGCGCGAGAGTAGGCCCGAATGGCCAAGGACGAAGTCGATTGAGGACGTCCTGGAGCAACGGCTAGAGCCCCTCGGCATTCCCGTGGTATACAAGCTGCCCTTGGGCCACGGAAAGCACCTTGCGACGCTTCCACTCGGCGTTCCGGCCACGCTGGATGCCGACGCCCGCACGCTCACCGTCGACGAGCCTGCCCTGATCCAGAGCTCCGAGACCCTCGACCCCGCAGGGGTGAAACGGAGGATGGCATGAAGAGGATGATTCCGCTAGTGATCGCAGCCCTGGCCGCGCTCACGCTTGCACTCGCCGGCTGCGGCGGCGGCACGTCGGCCACCAACGCCACCGGCTCGGGGACCGGGAAGGTGGTGGAGGGCGGAATCCTCCGAGTGGGGACGACCAATTACATCGACTCGTTCAACCCGTGGAACTTCATCGAGTCGCAGGCCTACCAGGGCTTCATCATGCTCTATCCCCAGCTCGTCCAGTACGACTTCGTCGACGGCAAGTACGAGATCGTCGGCGACCTCGCCGACTCCTGGGAGACCTCGAGCGACGGCAAGGACTGGACCTTCAAGCTCAAGTCCGGGACGAAATGGTCCGACGGGCAGCCGCTGACCGCTGAGGACGTCGCCTGGACGATCAACACGACGGTGAAGTACGGCGACGGCCCCACCGCGGTGATGGCCCCGGCAGTCGGCCACGTCAAGGAGGCCGAGGCGACCGACCCGACCACCGTGGTCATCCACTACGACGCTCCGGTCGGCAACACGCTCGCGCAGCTCGAGCAGTTCTTCGTCCTGCCCAAGCACGTCTGGGAGCAGTACGCGACCGGCAACGGCAAGGGGCTGAAGACCCACCGGCCCGAGCAGGATCTCTCGACGATGGTCACCGGTGGCGCCTTCACGCTCAAGCAGTACGAGAAGAAGGGCACGACGGTCTTCATCCCCGACCCGAACTACTGGGGCGAGAAGCCGCACGTGCAGGCGGTCGCGCTCACCTACTACACGAACGCGGACTCGATGATCGCCGACCTGAAGCAGGGGAACGTCGACTGGGTCGACCAGGTTCCCTTCAACGCCGTCGACGTCCTCAAGAAGGAATCGAGCATCCAGGTCAACCAGGTGCAGGGCGCCGAGACGACCAACATCACGTGGAACTCGAACCCGCGCAAGGACAAGAACCGCGAACTCCTCGACCCGAAGGTGAAGCAGGCGCTCTCGATGTGCGTCGACCGCGACAAGATCATCGAGGTCGTCTTCAACGGCTACGCCGACAAGGTGGAGAGCCTGCCGGGGCTCATCTCGCTCTACGAGAACAAGGACCTCGGCCCGCTCGAATACAACTGCGACGCGGGCAACCAGACGCTCGACGAGCTTGGCTACAAGAAGGGCTCGGACGGCACCAGGGTCGCTCCGGCGACGAAGGACCAGCCCGCCCACAAGATGGAGTACGAGATCGTCACCCCGACCTCGACCGACTTCAACGTGAACCGCGAGTTCCAGATCGTGAAGGAGGGGTTCGCGGCGGCGGGCGTCAAGGTGACGCAGAAGGTCGGCGGCGACTCGACCGCGACCTACGCGATCGAGACGACGGACAACTGCGACGCCGAGAAGAGCATCGGCTACACCGGCTGGGACATCGCCATGTGGGACTGGGTCGGCTACGTCGATCCCGACTTCATGCTCTCCGTCGTGACCAAGGGCCAGTGGTGCTCCTGGAGCGACACCGGCTGGGACAACCCCGCCTACGACGCTCTCTACGACAAGCAGGGAACGACCGTGGACGAGGCCGAGCGGGCGCAGGTCGTCCAGCAGATGGAGCAGATCATCTGGGACAACTTCCTCTACACGCAGCTCGTGGAGGAGCAGTACGTCGACGCGCACTCGAAGCAGTGGACGGGCATCGTTCCGCAGCTGAACGCCTACGCGAAGATGTACTGGACGCGACCCCACAAGGTCGGCTAGGACGATGCGGGTGCGGTAGAGGACGATGCGAGGGCTCGACTACGTCGGCAAGCGACTCCTGTTCGCGGCGCTGACAGTCGTCGTCGCCATCACGCTCAACTTCGTCCTCTTCCGCACCCTCTCCGGTGACGCCGTCTCGGCGCTGCGCTGCCGCCAGTGCACGGCGCAGTTCAAGGAGTACCAGCGCCAGGAGCTCGGGCTCGACAATTCGAAGTGGGAGCAGTACCGGATCTACCTCGTCGACCTGGCGCACGGGAACCTGGGCAAGTCGCTCCGCTCCGAGGCTCCGGTCACGGGCGAGCTCTGGCCGCCGCTCAAGAACACCGTCCCGATGGTCGCGCTCGGCACCTTCTTCTCGATCGTCTTCGGCGTCCTCGTCGGCGTGATCTCCGCCTGGAGGCGCGGAACCTGGGCGGACCGCACCGGCCTCTGGACCGGCCTCTCCTTCTACTCGATGCCGCCGCAGTGGCTCGGCCTGCTCGTCGTCCTCTTCGTCGCGGGTGCGGTCGGCCTGCCGACTTCGGGAATCAAGGATCCAACGCTCGGAATCCTCGGCGATGCCTCGACGTGGGCGGTGTTCGTCGACCGGATGCGGCACATGACCCTGCCGGCGCTCACGCTCGGCCTCGTCCTCTACGGCGAGTACGCGCTCATCGTCCGCTCGGCGATGCTCGAGACGCTTGGTGAGGACTACGTGCTGACCGCCCGCGCGAAGGGGCTGTCGAACTGGGCGACCGTCTGGCGGCACGGTCTCCGAAACGCGCTCCTCCCAATCGTCACGCTCGTCGCCCTCTCGCTCGGTTTCATCATCGGCGGCTCGATCACGATCGAGTACGTCTTCTCGTACCCGGGCATCGGGCTCGCGGTCGTCGAGGCCATCGACCAACGCGACTACCCCGTGCTGCAGGGCGCGTTCCTCCTGCTCACGCTCGCGGTCATCGTCGCGAACCTCGTCGCCGACCTCCTCTACTTCAAGCTCGACCCGAGGGTGTCGACGTGAGCGCGGCGACGCAGGGAGCAGCCGCCGAGGGAGTCTCGGCCGCCGCGACCGCACGCCCCCGGGCGATCCGCGCGGCCATCCTCTCCTCCCCACAGGCGCTCGCCGGGCTCGCGATCGTCGGGGCGTTCGTGGCCGTCGCCCTCCTCTCGCCCCTGCTCCTCGACGGCAACCCGCGGGCGAAGGTAGGCCCGATCTTCGAGCACCCGGGGTCGGGCCACCTGCTCGGCACGGACGGGGGCGGAGCGGACATGGTCAAGCTCCTGATCGCTGGCACCCGGGTGTCGCTCCTCGTCGGCTTTGCCGCCGCGCTCGTCTCGGCGTTCATCGGCGGCACGGTCGGGCTTCTGGCGGGCTTCTTCGGCGGCAAGATCGACATCGCCCTCATGCGGATGACGGACTACGTGCTCGTCATCCCCGACATCCCCCTCATGATCGTCGTCGCAGCGCTCTTCGGCCGCAGCCTGACGAACATCATCCTCATCATCGGGGTCATCTACTGGACGACCACGGCCCGGCTCATCCGCGCGCAGGTGAAGAGCGTCCGCGAGCGGGTCTACGTCAAGCGGGCCGGCGCGCTCGGCGCCGGCAACACGCGCCTGATCACGAAGCACGTCCTTCCGCAGGTGGCGCCGCTTCTGATCGCCAACACGGTGCTCCTGGTCGCGTACGCGATCTTCGCCGAGACGTTCATCACCTTCCTCGGGCTCGGTGACCCCAGCATCATCTCGTGGGGACGGCTGATCCAGAACGCCTTCACGGACGACGCGATCCTGAACGACGCCTGGTGGGCGATCGTGCCGCCGGGCGTGTGCGTCACGCTCGTCGTCCTCGGCTCGACCATGTTCGGGCAGTCGCTCGAGGACGCGCTCAATCCGCGCCTCCGCTCCGGCCACCTCTCCGTGCGCCGCTTTCGCATGCGCCCGCTTGGAGGGCAGCTCGACTCCGAATGACGCCGCTTCTCGAAGTCGACGGCCTCAACGTCTGGTTCGACCTCCCGGGCGGCGGCGAGCTGCACGCCGTCCGCGGGATCGACTTCGAGCTCGACGCAGGCGAGCGCTTCGGGCTCGTCGGAGAATCGGGGTGCGGGAAGACGACGGCGATCCTCACGATGATGGGCCTCTTGCCCCCCAACGCGAGCGTCGCCGGCGAGGTGCGCCTCGGCGGCGAGAACATCCTCGCCCGCGGCGAGGAGTCGGTCAGCCCGCACCGCTGGAACGACATCGCCATGGTCTTCCAGGGTGCCATGAACGCCTTCAACCCGGTGCAGACGGTCGGCTCTCAGATCGAGGAGCCGATGCGCCTGCACGGAATCGCCGAGGGCAAGAATGCCCGCCGCCAGGTAGAGGAGCTCTTCGAGCGGGTCGGCATCCCAAGCGACCGCGCGTCCCGCTACCCTCACGAGTTCTCGGGCGGGATGAGGCAGCGAGCCGCGATCGCGATGGCGCTCGCCTGCGAGCCCAAGATCCTGCTCGCGGACGAGCCCACGACGGCGCTCGACGTCATGGTGCAGGCGCAGATCCTCGAGCTGCTCTCCTCGCTCGCGACCGACTTCGACCTCGCGCTCATCCTCGTGACGCACGACCTGCCGATCGTCGCCCACGTCTGCGACCGGGCCGCCGTCATGTACGCGGGTGTGATCGCCGAGTCCGGCACGATCGACGATCTGTTCCACGCGCCGCGCCACCCCTACACGCGCCTCCTCTTCGCCGCCACGCCCGATCTCCACGCCGGCGGCGATCGGGTCGTCTCCATCCCCGGAGCGCCGCCGCGCCTCGACCAGCCGATCGTGGGCTGCCCCTTCGAGCCCCGGTGCGACCGCGCCTTCGAGCCGTGTCCGACCGTGACCCCGGCGCTCAAGCGCGTCGGCGACCGCCACGTCGCCGCCTGCCACCTGAACGACATCGTGCGCGAGGCGACCGCGTGACGACGAACGGCTCGGGCCCCCTCCTCGAGGTCGAGAACCTCGTCGCCCGCTACCCGGTTCCGCGCTGGATCGTCGGCGCCCTCCAGCGGCGGCCGAAGCTCTATGCGCACGCCGTCGACGGCATCTCCTTCTCGCTCCGGCGCGGGGAGATGCTTGCACTCGTCGGCGAGTCGGGGTGCGGGAAGACCTCGACGGCCCACGCGATCCTCCGCCTCATCGAGGCGGAGAGCGGCTCGATCCGCTTCGACGGCCAGGAGATCGCCGGGCTCCCTCCACGGGCGCTTCGGCCGCTGCGGCGGCGGATGCAGATCGTCTACCAGGATCCGTACGAGTCGCTCGACCCGCGCTTCCGGGTCGCCGCGACGATCGAGGAGCCTCTCGACGTGCACGACATCGGCTCGCGGGCCGAGCGGCGGACCGAGATGCTTGGCGCGCTGGAGCTCGCCGGCCTCACGCCCCCGGAGCTCTACCTCGAGCGCTACCCGCACGAGCTCTCCGGAGGACAGCGCCAGCGTGTCGCGATCGCGGCCAGCCTCGTTCTCCACCCCGACCTCCTCGTGGCCGACGAGCCGGTCTCGATGCTCGACGTCTCGGTGCGCGCCGGAATCCTCGCGATCCTCGACTCGCTCAGGGACAACGGCCTCGCCATCCTCATGATCACGCACGACCTCTCGACCGCGGCGCACTACGCCGACCGCATCGCGGTCATGTACCTCGGCCGCATCGTCGAGGAGGGGACTGCCCACGACGTCGTCGAGAACCCGCAGCACCCGTACACGAAGGCGCTCCTCTCGGTCGTGCCGAAGCGGGACCCGCGCGAGCGCACGACACCTCAGATCCTGCGCGGAGAGACGCCGAACTCGATCCGGATCCCGTCCGGCTGCCGCTTCCACCCCCGCTGCCCGATCGCGATCCCGGAATGTAGGAACGTCGACCCGGAGCTTCGCCGCCCGGCGGGCGCCACCGCCCCGGGTCACCGCGCGGCCTGCATCCGCGTCTAGGTCGCGCTCCAGCGCCGGATCAGCAGTGCGATCACGGTCGCGACATCCGCGATCGAGGCCAAGTCGACCCACTCGTCGACGCCGTGGAGGCCCTCGCCGGTCGGTCCGTAGCAGACGGCCTGTCCCGGCTGGAAGAAGCGCAGGTCGGTGGTGGCGCGAGAGGGGTCCGGGTGGGGCCGGCCTCCGCGCGCTTCCTCGTGGCAGTCGCCGAGCAGCCGGACGAACGGGCTCTCCGGGTCGAAGGCGTAGCCGCGGGCACGGAAGCCGCGGAACTCGACTCGCGCGGAGGAGTCGGCGCGCTCGACCGCGGCGGCGAGGCGCTTCTGCGCCTCGGCGGGCTCCATGCGGATCGGAAAACCAAGGCGCACGTCCAGCACGGCCTCGCCCGGGGTCATCGACGGCCAGTCGCCCGCGTGCAGCGCGCCCACGTTGAGCAGGTAGGGATGCTCGAGGCCGTCGAGCTCGGGATCGGGGTCCGCGTTGAGCTCGGCCTCGAGGTCGTGGAGGGCGGAGATCACGGGAAACGCAGCCTCGACCGGGTTCGTTCCCCGGTCGGCGTCCGAAGCATGGCGCGAGTTCGCCTCGAGGACGATCCGAGCCCAGATGACACCGACGGCAACGAGGTCCATCCCCCGGTTCGTCGGCTCGGCGATCAACGTCGCGTCACCCGTGGGACCTTCGAGACAGGCCGCGAGGGCCCCGTTCCCGCCGCATTCCTCCTCGAGCACGCTCTGGTAGATCACCGGCCCGGGCAACGGCCCCGCCGCGAGCGCGGCCTCGACGCCGAGGAGCATGGCGGCGATCCCGCCCTTCATGTCGCAGGCGCCGCGCCCGTACAGCCGGCCGTCGGAGATCTCGGCGCCGAAGGGCTCCTTCGTCCACCGGTGGAGCGGCTCGGCGCTGACGACATCGACGTGTCCGTTCAGGAGCAACGAGGGGCCGTGGCCGCCCCCGATCGTCGCAACAAGGCAGCGCCTGCCGTCATACGGCATGAGCGGGATGCCGCTGTCGGGCCGCTCGGCCAGGCGCGCCGCATCGGGGACGATCGAGCGGACCTCGAAGCCGAGCCTGCGCAATCGCTCCTCGACGAGCTCCTGGGCGGGCTCCTCCTGGCCGAGCAGGCTCGGCACGCGCACGAGCTTCTGCAGGAAGCCGACGGTGTCGTCGAAGCCGACCTCGACGGCGCGTCCAGCGTCTCGAGATGAGAAGATCGCCACCCCGATGGACCCTAACGCCGCCGACCTACTCCTCACAGGAGGCGCCGTCCACACGGTCTCGCACGGCCGCGCCGAAGCCGTCGCCGTGCGCGACGGACGCATCGCCGCGGTCGGTTCGGCGCGCGACCTCGCCGGGGTTTCCGCCGCGCGCGTGATCGAGCTCGACGGTCGCACCGTGCTTCCGGGCTTCCAGGATGCCCACCTGCACCCGCCGCACGGCGGGCTCCTGGCGATCGAGTGCGATCTGCACGAGGCGAGCTCCGTGCAGGAGTGCCTGGACACGATTGCCCGCTACGTCGCGGAGCACCCCGAGCGCGAATGGATTTCCGGCAGCGGCTGGTCGATGGACTCGTTCCCCGGCGGAACACCGGACAAGGAGAGCCTCGACGCGGTCGTTCCAGACCGCCCCGTCTTTGTGACCAACCGCGACGGGCACGGCGCCTGGGTGAACAGCAAGGCGCTCGAGCTCGCCGGCATCGACGCCACCACGCCCGACCCGCCGGGCGCGCGCATCGAGCGGGGCTCTGCTGGCGAACCGTCGGGGACGCTCCACGAGGGCGCGATGCGAGCGGTCGAGGAGCTCGTTCCCGAAACGACGGACGCAGAGTGGCAGGAAGCCATCCTCCATGCTCAGGCGCAGCTCCACGCCCTCGGCATCACCGCGTGGCAGGACGCGACCGTCGTGCCGGCGACCTTGCGGGCTTATCGAGCCGTAGCCGAGCGCGGAGCTCTCACCATGCGCGCGGAGGGGAACCTGCTCTGGGATCGCACGCGCGGGGACGAGCAGATCGACGAGCTTCTGGAGCTCCGCGAGCAGGCGCACGTCGGGCGCCTCCGGATTCGCGGCGCGAAGATCTTCCAGGACGGCGTCCTCGAGAACTTCACCGGCGCTCTGCTCGAGCCGTACGTCGGCACGGACAACCGCGGCATCGGCATGCACGAGCCCGAGGAGCTGAACCGCATCGTCACTCTCCTCGACGGGCACGGCTTCCAGGTCCACCTGCACGCGATCGGCGACCGGGCCGTGCGGGAGTCGCTC
>JBDTRS010000014.1:0-22683 GCA_039931575.1 Gaiellaceae bacterium | reverse complement strand
ACCAGAGAGCAAGGTGTCGTTCTGGGCGCCAACGATGGTGTCGTTTCCGCTTCCTCCCGTGATCTGCTCGACATCAACCTTGACGTCGTCGTTCTCGCCGGCCTCCCCGTCGTTTGCACCGGCTCCCGCCGTGACGCTGACCGGCCCGGAGCGAGCCGAGTAGTCGGCGACATCTGCAAACCCCGCATTCCCGTTCAAAACGTCGGGGCCAAGGCCTCCGTCCAGCGTGTCGTCGCCGTCCCCCCCGTTGAGCGTGTCAGCTTCACGCCCCCCTCTGAGCACGTCGTTTCCCGCGCCACCGCTGATGGTGTCGGTGTCGGAGTACTGGGGGCATCCATCGCCGGCTGCGTCGAGGGTGTCGTTCCCTCCGCCACCGCTGAGCGTGTCGTTCCCGGCGCCGCCGATGAGGACGTTGACCCGTGCGTCGCCTGTGAGGGTGTCGTTGCCGCTTCCCCCGATCGCGTTCTCGACATCCGAGTGGACGTTGTCGTTTTCACCTGACGCACCGTCGAAGGCGAAGTTGTCGAAGATGACGTGGACGTTGGCGCTTTGCTGACTCACGTGGCAAGAGGAGTAATCAACGGTGTCGACCCCGTCCCCTCCTACGAAGTCGTCTGCGCCGTCGTTGTTGATGAGGTGGTCGTTTCCGGGGCCCCCGTCGTAGTCGTCGCCGTCCCAGAAGCCGTTGAGAGTGTCGTCTCCGGGTCCGCCGTTCAGCTGATCGTTCCCGTGGCCACCCCCGCCGTAAAGACTGTCGTTTCCGTCCCCGCCGTTGAGGGTGTCATCGCCTTTGTGGAAAGCGCTTCCGCCTTCGATGTTGTCGTTGCCGTCGCCGCCGTTCAGCGTGTCGTTTCCGGCGCCGTCGCCGCCGTGGAGGGAGTCGTCTCCAGCGAGGCCGTTGATGGTGTCCCCAGAGCCGCCGCCGTCGATGGAGTTGGGGCCGTTGGAGCCCGTCAGAGTGTCGTTGTCGTCGCCGCCCCGAAGGTTCTCGACGTCAGTGGCGATCGTGTCGCCTTCGCCCGATGCGCCGTCGTTCGCAACTCCGTCCAGGTCCGCCGTGATGTGCGCACCCCTGCCTTCGTAAGAGGCGGTATCCGTCCCGTCGCCGCCGTTCAGTTGATCCGCGCCGGTCCAGCCGTTGAGGACGTCGTTCCCAGGCCCCCCGCTCAATACGTTGTCATCGACGTCGCCGAGGATCGAGTCGTTCCCCGGCCCGCCGACGACCTTCTCGACGTCGAGACCGACGTTGTCGCCCTCGGACACCACGCCGTCGTTCGCCACGCCGTCGATCGAGATCGACCGGTTCCCACCTCCGTCGAGCGAGTAGTCGGCAATGTCGCCGCCGCCTCCGCCGATGATGATGCCGCCGCCGTGGTTGCCGCCGTTGAAGATGTCGGCACCGGCGCCGCCGCGGAGGACGTCGTTTCCTCCCAGACCGTTGAGGGTGTCGTTCCCTGCGCCGCCCTCGAGGACGTCGTCGTCACCGCCGATGGCAGCGAGGCTGCAAGTCCCGCTCGCCGGCCCACCGGTGAGCGTGTCGTTCCCGCCGCCGCCCTGAATCGTGTTCGGACATGTGCTTCCGGTGATCGAATCGCCGGCTGAGCCACCCTTCAGGATCTCGATCGCGTTCGGAGCCGAGGCGATACCGCTCGAGAAGCGCCTGAGATTGTCGCCCTCGCCGGCTGCGCCATCGTTTCCCGTCACCGTGTTGTCCTGCGTGATCGTGAGCACGGCCGAGCGGAGTGAGTAGTCCGCCGTGTCGATCCCCGCATCACCGGTGAAAACATCCGCTCCGTCGGCCGCGGAGCCCATTGCGAAGAGGTCGTCGCCTACCCCGCCCACCGCGCTGTCGTCGCCTGCACTGGAGGCGAACGTGTCGTTGCCGCCGTTGCCGGTGAGTGTGTCGTTGCCCAGTCCGCCGTCAATCGTGTCGGATCCCGAACCGCCCGTCAGAGTGTCGTTGTCACCCTCTCCGTTCAAGGTCACAGCGATGGCGATCGAGCTCAGGTTGGCTGTGTCGTCGACGTTCTTGAGGGAGACGATGATCCGCGTGATGCCGGTAGTCGGGCACGTCGCCGTGTTCGATCCGCTGGAAAGGCAGCCGCCGGTCCCGTCGTTCTGATCGATCGTGACCGGCGTGCCGTCCGCCGCCTCGGTGAAGACGAAGTTGGCGCCGGAGACGACAACCGTCACGTTATTGCCCTCGCCGACCTGCGCCGTGTACGTGATCGTGGCGCCGCTCTTGGCGACGAGTGAGGCCAGCGCAGCCGAAGGCCACGCCAGCACGGCAAGCAAGACCCCTACAAGTGCAATCCGCCGCAAGAGCTAGTTTCTAGCAGGTTCGGGGCGGATTTTCGACTCTTAAGGCCGTGCACCGGCGGAGCGCGTCAAACGCCGATCACTCCGAGGCCGCCTCCGCGTAGGCGAGCTGGAGGCTCGCAACCGACTGGTTGAAGTCGCGGATGAGCTCTTCGGGGACGACGGCCTCGAGCACGGGCGTCAGGGCGCGCAGCGTTTCGATCGCGAGCTTCGCCTGGGCGAGGTCACGGTCATCCTTCGTGTCGGGCGTCAACCCGAGGCACCGGTAGCCGATCGAGGAGACCGTGATGAGCGTCTGGATGAGGACGTCCTCGACGCGGAGCTTGCGAAGCTCCTCGGCTAGCTCCTGTGCGAACCGCTCCTGGTCCTCTGGCTCAGACACGAACCGGTCCGAGGACCTCGCGTGCGTAGATCTCCTCCATCGTCTCCCCCGCTTCGTACCGGGCGATCTGGCGCTCGGCGGGGGTCACCGCGGGAACCGAGAGGTGCGAGGCGACCCCGAGCTCCTCGGCCACCGGCCGCACCCACTCGAGCAGCTGCTCGACGCGCGCGCGCGCGGGCTGGACGGCGCCCGTCCGCAGGTCGATGAGCTCGCCGGAAAGGCCGTGGCGGATGGCGCGCCAGAAGTTCTCCTCGATGAGGCGATGGGGATGGTCGGGGAGCTCCTCGCCCTCGTCGATGGCGCGCGCGATGCGCGCCGTCAGGGCGAACATGAGGGCAGCGAGCGCCTGCGACTCGGCCAGCTCGGGCTGGCCGTCGCAGATCCGGATCTCCACGGTCGGGAAGGCGAGATGCGGCCGCACGCTCCACCAGAGCTGGGTGTGCTCGGTGATCGACTTCGTCGCGTAGAGAAACCTGACGTACTCCTCGTAGTCCGCCCAGCCGGCGAACACGTCTGGTACGCCGCAGCGCGGGAACATGCGCGTGAAGATCTGCGTGCGCGCCGAGTGGAGGTGCGTGTACACGCCCTCGACGAAGGGCGAGCTCCCGGACACCGCCAGGAGGTCGGGCAGGAAGCCGCGTAGGGCATTCGTGACCAGGATCGCCCGGTCGGCGCCCTTGATGCCGACGTGCACGTGGAGCCCGAACGAGTTGTTGCGCCAGACGACGTAGCGAAGGATCTCGTCGTTTTGCCGGTAGTGAGGCGTGTCGATGATGCGCTGCTCCTGCCACGGGCTCCAGGGATGCGTGCCGGTTGCGCAAAGCGCGAGGTCGAACGGGCCCGCGAGCTCGAGCAGCTGGCGCCTGCGCTCGGCCATCGCGGCGGCCGCTTGAGCAAAGGTGTCGCACCTTCCGGTGCGGACCTCGATCTCCGATGCGATCAGCTCCCCGACGAGATGACTCTCCAGGTCGGTCCCCTTCGCAGCCGCTTCGAGGTCTTCGAAGCGGTTGACGAGACCGAGGTTCTGCGGGTCGAGGATCGCGAACTCCTCCTCGACCGCGACGGTGAAATCCCGACCCGCTTCGAAGCCTTCGCGGGCGAAGCGGATCTGGTCGTCAGGACTGAGTTTCTGGGCCTCCCCCACCGCGCGAAAGTATCAGAGCGGCAATGGTCTCCCAGCTCCAGAGGTCGACCGCCGCGGCGCGCGCGGCAGCGGAGAGGCGCGACCATTCCGAGCTCGGAAGGGCGAGGATCGAGCTCAGCTTCTCAGCGAGGTCGTGAGGGTCGCCGGGCGCAAAGCTCGCGAGGTGGCGGTACTCCGGCGGATACTCGGCCTCGAGACCGTCCGCGACCTCGGCGAGCCCGGAGTGGCGCGCGACGAGCGGGGGCGATCCGCACGCCGCGGCCTCGGCGGCGACCATTCCGAACGCCTCCGGGAAGACCGACGGCGTGACGCTTGCATCTGCGAGGGGCCACAGATGCCGAAGGTGGCGGTGCTCGAGCGGCCCCGTGAAGAGGACGTTGCCGCCGGCGCGGTGCTCGAGTGCCGCGCGCGCCGGCCCGAAGCCGACGACGACCGTCCGCGCTTCGACCTGCTCCAACGCCTCCAGGAGGAGGTGCACACCCTTCTCGTCGCTCAGCTTGCCGACATAGACGACGGTGGGAGCGTCCTCCGCGAGAAACGGCCGCAGGCGCGCTGCGTTGCCCGTGTCCGGATCACGCTCCGAGCCTCCGCGCGGGTCGCGCTCGGCCTCCGCCAGGAGCGAAGCCAAGGCAGCCTCGCGGGGCTCGGGGCGGAACTCCTCGACGTCCACGCCCGGCGGCACGACCCGGACGCGCTCCGTCCACCCGACGACGTCGGCGAGCACCTCACGGATGTGCTCGGAGCCCGCAATGACCTCGTCGGCCGCGGCGAGACTGTCACGGGCCCAGCGGCAGAGTTCCTCGTTGCCGCGCAGGGAGAACTCGAGCTCGGAGCCGTGAGCCTTGACGGTGAACCCCATTCCGACAGCCGCCCCGACCGGAGCGCCGAGGAGGACGTGGTTGACGAGGAGGAAATCGGCCGGCAGGTGCCCGCGCACCGACGCCGCGTTGCGCGCCACGAAGGCTTCCCGCTCGGCGGGCGTCAGGTCCTGCAGGTAGCGCGGCTCGGCATCGTCGTAGCGGTCGAGGACGAAGACGGGCAGCGGGCCGTCCAGTTCGGGCCGCACGGACGCCGCTCCGCCGAGGTCG
The DNA here is from genome assembly GCA_039931575.1 of Gaiellaceae bacterium. Taxonomy (GTDB): domain Bacteria; phylum Actinomycetota; class Thermoleophilia; order Gaiellales; family Gaiellaceae; genus DATEOR01. The sequence continues at coordinate 17,750 of JBDTRS010000014.1, read as the reverse complement.
TATTGCTCCGGATGGGGCTCCTGCGAGAAGACGACGACCTCGTGCCCGAGTCGGCTCCAGGCGCGCGCCAGCGAGCGTGTGTAGACATTCGAGCCCGTTCCGCCCAGGAGGTAGCCGTGCCAGATGAGAATCTTCACGTGTGGACGATCCTGACGCACAGCTCGTCGCGCGCGCCCGCAGAGGCGACCGCTGGGCGTTCGAGCAGCTCGTCGAGCGCCACCAGCACCGTCTCTTCACGCTGGCCGCTCGCACGCTCGGCTCCCAGGACGAGGCCGCCGACGCGGTGCAGGAGGCGTTCATCCGGGCCTGGCTCGGCCTGCCGCGGTTTCGTGGCGGCTCGCTTTTCTCCACCTGGCTCTACCGCATCTGCCTGAACGCAGCGCACGACCAGCGTCTGAAGCGCCGGCCTGAGCCGCTCGACGAGATCCATGAGCCCGCCGATCCCGAGGACGCCTTCGTCACGAGCGAGCTCTCCGGCGACCTCGCGCGGGCGCTCGCCGAGCTCGACGAGGACTACCGCGTCGCCGTCGTCCTCTTCGACGTCCTCGGCTGCTCGTATGCCGAGATCGCGGCGCTGACCGATGTCCCCGAAGGTACCGTGAAGTCCCGCATCTTCCGCGGTCGCAGCCAACTCGCGGAGCGGTTGGGAACAAGCGCGGCCCAGGAGTAGTCAAAACACATGGTGGCCGGAACTCACCCACATGACATCGACCTCTTCGACTACGTCGAAGGGGATCTCGCCGACGCGCGCAAGCATGAGGTGGACGCACACCTCGCCGCCTGCCCCGTCTGCTCGGAGCAGGTGCGGCGCGTGCAGGCCGGCAAGGAGGCCCTCCGCGGATCCCAGTTCCTGCACCTCCCGGCACGCCGGATCGAAGGCGTGTTCATGAACCTGCCCACCCAGCCGCGGGAGCCCGGCCGGCGCCGGGCCCTCTCGCCCAAGCAGTTGATCGCCGTTCTCACTCCCGTCGTCGCCGTCGTGGCGGTGATTGCCGTACTTGCCAACTCGGGCACGGGGACGAAGGGCGACGAACAGAGCGCTGCCGCGGGCGGCGGGGCCGCGCAAGCGGAGGCGACTGCCACCCTCAAGGCGGCCGACGCCGCCGCCGTCGACTCCGTCGCGGGGCCGCCGGCCGACGTGGCGCAGTCCCTGCGCGACAAGGGGCTCCGCGCAACGGTCGAGGGTCAGCGCGTGATTGTCAGCGGCGCCTCGAAACGCCAGGTGCGCGAGGCCCTAGCCGACCGCGAGCCGGGCGACGTCCTGGTTTTCGTCGGGCCTGGTTAAGAACACGTAAAGAGCAGAGGGAACGCGTCCCGACCGGCGAAGTCCGTCGGTCCGATGCGCCCGAGGACACTCGCCGCATGCTTTGCCGTTCCGTTAGCTCTTGCGCTCGCGGGGCCGGCCAGCGCGATCACGAACCCGCAGATACCGGGGCTCCAGGTCGCGCTTCACGCGAAGGGCTTCTACGGCGGGCAGATCGACGGGGTCGCAGGGCCGATGACCGCCCGGGGAGTTCGCCGGTTCCAGAGGCACGCCGGCCTACCCGTTGACGGCGTCGCCGGCCCGCTCACCCGCGCGAAGCTCGGCCGCCTCGGCCGCCCGCTCTTTGGCCGGCGCCTGCTCCTCCAGCGCGGGATGGTCGGCTGGGACGTCGCCGTGCTCGAGTTCTTCCTCGACGAGCGTGGCTTCTCGCCGGGAAAGATCGACGGGCGCTACACCCGCTCGACCGCGCGCGCCGTCAGGCGCTACCAGCACAGGCGCCATCTCGCCGTCGACGGGGTCGCCGGCCGGCAGACGCTCCGGACTTTCGGCGTCGGGAAGGTGACGGCACAGCCGAAGAAGAGCGTCCCCAAGGCGACACCTCACGGGGTTCGTCGCCTGCTCGGTCACTGGGCGCGCTACTACGGGCTCAGCCCGCGCCTCGTCAAGGCGCTCGCCTGGCAGGAGTCGGGGTTCCAGCCGAACGTTCGCTCGGGGGCGGGCGCCTGGGGCGTGATGCAGGTGACGCCGCAGACCTGGTCGTACGTCGAGATGGTGCTCATCGGCCGCCGCGTCCCCCGCACCGTGAGCGGGAACGTGCGCGTGGGCGTCGCGTACCTCCACCAGCTGCTGCACGAGTTCGGCTTTCGCGAGCGCAGGGCCGTCGCCGCCTACTACCAGGGTGCGTGGGCAGTCCGCGTGCACGGGCTCTATCCCGAGACGCGCGCGTTCGTCGCAAATGTGATGACGCTCAAGCGCCGTTTCGTGTAGCCCCGACCGCCCTGGACGCACGAAAAGAGGGGGAGCAGGATCTCTCACCTCGGAAGTTGCGGCCTCTCCCGAGGATGTCCTGTCTCCCCCTCTATTGGCTCAGTCATCGGCCCCACGCGCCCGCGGCTTTAGCCGAATTCCCTCAAACGAGGGGCGGGTACTAGGTGAGGTGGAAGTAGAGCGCGTGCAGGAGCTCGACAGCCGGGCTGGTGGTGTGCACGGTGACGTCCGACGGGACGTTCAGGAGCGCCTCGGTGTAGTTGAAGATGATCTTGACGCCGGCGGCGGCGACGTCGTTCGCGGCCCGCTGGGCCGAGTCGGGCGGCACGGCGAGAACGGCGACGATGATGTTCTTCTCGCGGATGGCGTCCTTGAGCTCGCCGTAGTCGCGGATGACGGTGTTGCCGATCGGGTGCCCGACCTTCTCGGTGTCGGTGTCGAACGCCGCGGCGATATTGAAGCCGTGGTCGGCGAAGATCGTCGAGCTCGCGATCGCCTGGCCGAGCCGGCCGGCGCCGAAGAGCGCGATGTTGTGCTGGCCCTGCGTGCGCAGGATCTTGCGGATCTCGCCGATCAGGCCGTCGATGCCGTAGCCGACCCCGCGCTTGCCGAACTTCCCGAAGGCGGAGAGGTCGCGCCGGATCTGGGTCGCGTTGATGTTCGTGTACTCGCTCATCTCCTGTGAGGAGATGCGCTCGTGTCCCGTCTTCTTCGCCTGGGTGAGAACCCGGAGGTACTGGCTGAGGCGGGAGGCCACGCCGACGGTGAGCCGGTCGACGGCACCCCCCTCCCTTTCCTTCACCAGCTCGACCACCATCCTTGTGCCAGCATAACGACACCCCAACTGCTTACGCGCAGGGAAGAAACAGCCGGACGTGGCGAAAGTTTGTGCGTGCCTATGCGCGCAGCCGCCGGCGCAGGCCGTCCGGGTGGACGAAGAGGGTGAAGGCCTCCTCGCCATCGACGAGGACGACCGGGATGCGCTCACGGTAGCGACCCTCGAGCTCGTCGTCCCCGGTGATGTCGACCTCCTCGAGCTCGAACGGCACCTCTGCGCGGACGGCGGTGAGCACGCGCCGCGCGCTGTCACAGAGGTGGCAGTCGCTCGCATGCACGAGCGTTACGGTCTTCCTACGGGTAGAGGCCACGCGTCGTCGTCGCCTCGGCCACGCGGCCGACTGCGATCACGTACGCGGCCTGCCGCATGGTGAGCGAACGCTCTTCGTGGTTTCGCCAGGTCTCCGCGAACGCGCGCGTGACGATGTCGTTCAGCTTCGCGTTCACCTCCGACTCCTTCCAGAAGTACTCCTGCAGTCCCTGCACCCATTCGAAATACGAGACGACGACGCCGCCCGCGTTCGCGAGGACGTCGGGCAGGACGAGAACGCCGCGGTCCTCGAGGATCTGGTCGGCTTCGGGAGTCACCGGCCCGTTCGCCCCCTCGCAGACGATCTCGGCCTTCACGCTGTCGGCGTTCTCGCCGGTGACGACCTGCTCGAGCGCGCACGGAGCGAGCACGTCGCAATCGATAAGCAGAAGCTCGTCGTTCGTGATCGTCTCTGTGCCGGCGAGCCCTTCGAGGGAGCCCGACTCCTTCTTGTGCTGGAGCGCGGCTGCAACGTCGATCCCCGCGGGATTGTGGATCCCACCGTTCGAGTCCGACAAGGCGACGATCGTGGCGCCTTGCTCCGCGAGGATGAGCGCGAGATTGGAGCCGACGTTGCCGAAGCCCTGGACGGCGATCCTGCGCCCCTCGATGGAGAGATCCTGCTTTCTCAAGGCCTCGCGGATGCAAAAGGCGGCGCCGCGGGCGGTCGCCTCGACTCGCCCAACGGAGCCTCCGACCTCGAGCGGCTTCCCCGTGACCACGCCGAGCACCGAGTAGCCCTTGTTCATCGAGTAGGTGTCGAAGATCCAGGCCATCTCGCGCGGGCTCGTTCCCACGTCGGGAGCGGGGATGTCCGCCTCGGGGCCGATGAAGTTGATGATCTCGGTGGTGTAGCGGCGCGTCATGCGCTCGAGCTCGGTGACGGAGAGCCCCTTCGGGCTCACGACGACGCCGCCCTTGGCGCCCCCGAACGGCAGTCCCATGAGCGCGCACTTCCACGTCATCCACATGGCGAGCGCCTTCGTCTCCTCCAGCGTGACCTGGTGGTGGTAGCGGATCCCGCCCTTTGAGGGGCCGCGCGCGACGTTGTGGGTGCAGCGAAAGCCCTCGAAGACGCGCACGGAGCCGTCGTCCATCCGCGTCGGAACCGAGACGGAGACGCACTTCTTGCACTCGAGCAGGACGTTCAGCATGTTCTCTTCCATCCCGATGAGGCCCGCGGTCTGGCGCAGCTGGCTGCGCGCCATCTCCCATGGGTTTTCCTTCAGATGGGAGGAAGGGGCTTCGGCTGTGGTCACCAGGGCTCCTTTGACGAGTGCTAGTTCGTAATCCGGAAGACGGTCTCGGCTGTGGACGGCGTGGTGCCATCCGCGGCGTCGACGGGTTGGGCGCGAAGCCGAAGGACGTAGGTCCCGGCGGGGAGAACCTTGCCTTCCGCATCTCGGCCCGTCAGGCCGAAGGCGTAGCGGCCCGGCAGGAGGTCCCGGAGGCGCGCGATCACGCCGAGGCGCTTGCCGTTCGCAGTCCAGAGCTCGACGTCGAGAAGCCCGACGGGCTCGATCCGCTCGCCGCCCGGCTCGGCCACGATCCGCCCCGCGCGGAAGGCGAGCACCACCGGCGCGCTCTTCGAGGGCTTGAACTCCCAGTGGGAGAGGCTGACTGAGTCGACGAGCTTCGCTCCCTGCGCGGGCCGGGTCGCCACCGCCCACGGGACCCGGGCCGGGCGGGCGCCGGGGGCCGAGGCGACGAGCACCCCGCTGACGCCGTCACCGATCCCTGCCGTCGCCTTGATGCCGAGCTGGATCTGCGCCGATGCTCCCGGACCGAGGCTGAGATGCGCGGGTTCCGCGGTGAAGGCGACAGCCGAGCTCCCCGGGGAGTCGGGAACGAGCCCGAGACCGACCTCGAGAGGACGGCTCGACACGTTCTTGACGGTCAGGAGCCTCGTCGCACTCCAGTTCGCTCCTCCCGCACGGCCGAAACTGACCGTGGCGGGCTCGACGGCGAGCTCGGCCGTGGACGCGCTCGCGGGATCGACGGCGCCCGCTCCTTCGCGGGTGACCGGCTGGTCGCCTCCGAGGGGATTCGCACTCCCGACAAGGAGACTGCGGAGATCCGTGGCGCTGAGGTCCTTCCGCGCCTCCGCCACCAGCGCCGCTGCTCCGGCAGCGACGGCTGCCGCCGCGCTCGATCCGCTCACCGTCGCGTACCGAGGCGCGCCGCCGGCCCCGCGCCCCGGGTCGACGGTCGCGAGGCCGACTCCCGGCGCGACCACATCGGGCTTCACCCGCGCGTCGAAGGCGAGCCCGCCGGAGGAGAACGCTGCGATCCGGTCGAGATCCTCGTTGTGGGCCCGGCCGGCCGGCGCGAGCGTGGCCGTAACTGTGCTGCCCGAGCGAAGAGCATTTGCCGCTTCGGCGCCGGCGTCGCCCGGCAGGGCCAGGACCGGCAGGGCGCTGGAGTCGTCCAGGTCGAGTGCGCCCGCAGGCACCTCGGTCCCGTACACGAGCAGCGCGGACGCGCCCGCGGCCTTGGCGTTTCTCGCCTTCGTCGCAAGCGAGGTTCCGTCCGCCGGGACAAGCGCGGCCTTGCCGGCCACCCTGCTCACTCCCTGGACATCGAAGAAGTCGCCGATCTCGGAGCCGCCCGCCTCCGCGCTTGTTGCGCGGGACGTTTGCGCGAGCGACGGACCGAAGAGTCCTGTCACCTGGAGCGCCTGCTCCAGCCTGACTCCGGTCGAGCCCAGCACGCGCGCGGCCCCGTCGAAGAGGGTCCCGCCGGCGGAATCGACCCGGGCGCGAGCCTGCAAGACCTGCTGGCGAGTATCGGCCGCGCCGACCGTGAGGGCATCCGTGGCTCCGCCCGGAGCACCGATGCTCCCAAACCCGATGCCCGAGCTGCCGTCGTTTCCGGCCGGAGCAACCACGAGTGTCCCGAGCGCGGACGCGCCGGCCACAGCCCGAGCCTCCGGGCTGTCCGTGAAGGCGGCGAACGGCTCGACGACCGGGGCGAGCGCAATCGTGACAGCGTCGTCGACGGCGCCGTCCCCGTTCGGGTCGACCGCGCGCTCGAGCCCGGCGATGAGGTGGTCTCCACGGCCGATGACGGCGGTGCCTCCGTCTGAGGTCTGCCGCCAGCCGAGAACGCGGACCGGGAGGATCTTCGCTCCCGGCGCGACGGCCGCTATGAGCCCGGCCATGCGCGTGCCGTGCGCCTCGAGGCGGGCCGGGTCGCGCGGGTCCGGCTCCGGCGCGGCTCGTAGGTCATGGGCGACGACGTCGAACCCGCGGAGCACGCGCCCCTGGAGGGACGGATGCGTCCGGTCGACGCCCGTGTCGAGGAGGGCGATCGTCGCGCCGCGGCCGTCGAAGCCGGGCAGAGACACCTCGGGGCTCGTCCCGGACCCCGCACCCTGGCGAGCTTCCGTCTCGGCCGGATACACGGCTCGAACCGGATAGAGGCCGACGACGGCCGGGTTGCGGTCGAGCTCTGCGATCGCGCGGGCGTCGAGAAGGGCCGAAAAGCCGTTGAGCGTGCGCGTGAAGGTCTCGTCCCGCCGGATCACGATTCCCCGTTCCCTGAGGCTGCCGATGAGGAGCTGCTGCTCCGCCTCGATGTCGGCTGCCCAACGCCGCTGCTCTGCTCGGCCGGGCGGCGACGAGGCGGCCTCGATCCGGTCGGCAAGCGGGGGCGACGAGAGCAGGACGATCATCCGCTCGCCGAGGTCGGCGTGAGGGCGCTCGCCGAAGATCGACTGCCAGGCCCGCCCTGCTGCACCGGCGACCGATTCCCCAGCGCCCTGCACGGTCCCGACCAGGATCAGAGCCGCGGCGGCGACGCCTACGACTGCGAGCAGAGTTGGGCGCGCGAGCTCAGGCCGCCGTCGCATACGCATCGAGAGCAAGATACTGCGGAAACGGGACGGCCGTTGCATACCGGGCCGCGGAGGCGATCATGACCGCGTTATCGGTACAAAGCTCGAGAGGAGCGAGGGCGGCCTCGGGCAACGCGGCTCGCAGCTCCGAGTTCGCGGCAACGCCTCCGACGACGGCGATCCGGCCCAGACCGGTTTCAGCGGCCGCCTGGCGGACGCGTGCCACGAGCGCCTTCACGATCGCGCGCTGGTAGCTGGCCGTGAGGTCTGCGCGGCGGCCATCCAGCTCGCCGGGAGCAAGGTCCCGAACTGCGTAGAGCAGCGCGGTCTTCAAGCCGGAGAAGGAGAAATCGAGACCGGGGACGGTCGCGACCGGGAAGTCGAAGGCATCCGGATCTCCTTCGCGCGCGAGACGGTCTACCGCCGCCCCGCCCGGGTAGCCGAGGCCAAGCAAGCGGGCGCCCTTGTCGAACGCCTCGCCCGCTGCGTCGTCCAGCGTCGTCCCGAGCACCCGGAATCCGCTCCGGTCGCGCACCTCGAGGAGAAGCGTGTGCCCCCCGCTTGCGAGCAGACAGACGAACGGGGGCTCGACTGCGTCGGGCTCGAGGTAGAGCGAGGCGACGTGGCCTTGGAGGTGGTCGACAGGGACGAGCGGAAGCCGGCGCGACCAGGCAAGCGCCTTGGCGGCGGCGAGCGCGACCAGCAGCGCGCCGATCAGGCCCGGCCCGCGTGTGACCGCGACAGAGTCGAGGTCGTCGAGAGTCGCTCCGCCTTGCTGGAGGGCCTCCTGAACGACCGGGGCGACCAGCTCGAGGTGCCGGCGCGAGGCCACCTCGGGAACGACGCCCCCGTAGGGGGAATGCAACTCGGCCTGAGAAGAGACGACGTTGGCGAGGATCTCCCCCTCCGTGGTCACGAGGCCCGCGGCGGTCTCGTCGCAGGAAGTCTCCAACCCAAGGATGAGTCCCAGCGCCTACCCCTCTCGCGCGGCGACTTGGCGGATCGGGTCCTTCCACATGATCAGGGCGTCTTCGCGGTTGTCGGTGTAATACCCGCGGCGGACGCCGCTCGGCTCGAAGCCGAAGTGCTCGTAGAGGGCGATGGCGCTCGCATTCGACACCCGCACCTCGAGCGTGTAGCCACGGCGGGCATCGCCGACGGTGAGGTCGAAGAGCTCGTCCAGCAGGCGGCTGGCCACGCCCTGCCGCCGGTATTCGGGGTGCACGGCGACGTTCATGATGTGCCAGGCGTCCACATAGCGGGACACGATCAGATACGCGACGAGCCCGTCCAGCTCGGAGTCGAAGGCGCCGATCGAGAAAGAGGACGGCTTGGCGAGCTCGCCGGCGAACATCGAGCGGGACCAGGGAGTCGGGTAGACGGCGTCCTCGATCGAGACGACGGCGTCGAGGTCGTGCAGGCTGAGGCGCCGGATCTCCATCAGCGGTTGAGCGACTTCTCCGCATCGGGAACGCGCAGGTAGATCGGCTCGGCGAGGTCGGCCGGCCCGAAGTCGCGGGCGAGCGAGGCGTGATGACGCGCCCAGGGAATGTGGCGCGGGTCATCGTCCGACGGGATGGAGGCGCCGCGCGCCTCGAGCTCCGTCCGGTAGCGAGTGGCCCCGTCACCCACATACGTGCTCCCCGGCTCGACGGCCAGCTCCTCGGGGCGCAGCACGACCGGCACTCCTGCGTCGAGGGCGAACACTTCGCCGCGACGCCCGTCGATCAAAGGCAGTGCACCGGGCGCCCCTTCGGCGAGCGCGTGAAGCGTCGACACGCCTGCGACCGGAGCGTCGAGGGAGAACGAGAGAGCCCGAGCGGTCACTAGGCCGATGCGAAGGCCGGTGTAGCTTCCCGGGCCGGTGCCGACGGCGATCGCCTCGACGGCGCCCGCCTCGAGGCCGGAGGCTCCGAGCAGGTCGTTGACGTCGTCCAGGATCCGCACTGCCTTCGACGCGCGCTCTCCCAGGACGCATCCGCGTTCGTCCACACGTACAAGTGCGCTGGTCGCCACATCCGTGGCCGTGTCAAACGCGAGGATCAGCACCGTTTAAAAGCGCTCTCTTCCAGCGATTTCTCTGGACTCGAGAGCGAGATCAGTCTATGCGTCTGCTCCTGGTGTCGCAAACGCACACGGGCCCGTGGCGACGGCAGGTATGCGGCTCCGGCCTCGGGCCATTCCACGAAGACGACCGCGTCCTCGAAGTACCGCTCCAGGTCTCCCCATTCGGAATCGGACATGCCCTCGAAGCGATAGAGGTCGAGGTGGGATACGTCAACCCTGCCGGGGTAACGATGCCCGATCGTGTAGGTCGGGCTCGTGACAGGCCCTTCCACACCGAGCGCCCGGCACGCGCCACGGACGAAGGTCGTCTTGCCGGCGCCGAGCTCGCCTGCGACGGTGACGACATCGCCAGGAACGAGCTCGCGGGCCAGCGCGGCCGCGATGCGCTCGGTCTCCTCGGGCGAGGCCGACTCGAGCTCGATCATGGGCTCAGCCTAGAGGGCGAGAGCGTCAGTCGTCGTTGACGATGACGGCGCGGCCCTTGGCGTCCGCGAGGGTCGCGTTCGTCGGGCCCAAAAGGCGCAGGAGAAAGGCCTCGTTGCCCTCGACAGTGAAATCGCCCTTCACCCTTACCGCGACGCGCTTCACCGTCTGTCCCGGCTGGAAGACGAGCGTGCCTCGTGCCGTCCGGTAGTCGCCCGGCGCGCGGGCGGAGCCGTTCTTGGTGGCGTACGTCACCGTCACGGCTTCCTCGTCCACCCTCGACAGGCGCACCTTGAAGCGGATCGTCTTCGTTCCGGTGTCGCCCTCGGTCACGCGCAGGTCGTTCACGCGCAGCGTCGCCGGCACGCTGAAGGAGGCGAAGCCTCCGTGCAGGAGACTGTCGCCCAGCCGGTCGAAGTTCCCACCGACATAGACGGTCGAGCCGGCCGGCACGATGATGTCGACGGTCCCGTCGGGGCCCGGGTTCCACGCGCTCGCGCCTCCCGTCGCGGTGCTGAGAGCAGCGAGACGGCTGCGCGGCTGGCCGCCGATCGAGGTGAACGACCCGCCCGCATAGACGGTGCCGCCCGCGAGTGCGAGTGCGAAGACGGGGCCTCCGGTGGCGTTCGGATTCCAGGTGGTGGCGGCGCCTCCTGGATCGGCCGCGTCGAGAGCGGCGATGTTGTTCCGCGACTGGCCCCCAATGTTCGCGAAGTTGCCGGCCGCATACACAGTCCCTCCGCTGACGGTCAGCGCGGAGACGCGCCCGTCCGCGTTGGGGTTCCACGAAGTGGCAGCGCTGCCCGCGTCGGTCGGATCGAGGGCGGCGATGCGATTTCGCGGCTCTCCTCCGATGTTCGTGAAGTTGCCGACTGCGTACAGCAGCCCATCGGAGAAGACGATCTCGTCGACGGTGCCGTTCGCACCGGGGTCCCAGGTACTGGCGGTGCCGGTGACGGGGTCGAGACCAGCTATGCGAGCGCGGGCCTCCCCGCCGATGGAGGCGAATGAGCCCGCCGCATACAGGACGCCACCCGAGAGGACGATCGTCTCGACGACGCCGTCAGCGTTGAAGTCCGGCCCTGCGACCGCCCCCGTGACCGGGTTGAGCGCAACCATGAAACCTTGCGCCTGGCCGCCGATCGAACCGAAGAAGCCCCCCGCGTACACGACCCCGCCGGCAGCGACGATCTCCTCGACCACGCCGTCGGCATCCGGGTTCCACGACGTCGCCACTCCTGTCGTCGCGTTCAGCGCCGCGATGTTGCTTCGCATCAAGATGCCGACCGAGCTGAAGTCGCCACCCGCGAAGACCGTGGCGCCGGAGAGCCCGATCGTGCGCACCGTTTCGTTCGCCCCCGGGTTCCAGGCGGTAGCCAAGCCGGTGGCGGCGCTGACCGCGGCGATGCCGGCGCGCTCCTCTCCGCCGACTACCGTGAAGTCCCCACCCACGTAGACCGTCCCGCCGGAGACGGCGATCGTGTGAACGAGGGAATTCGGGTCCGGGTTCCAGTCAGTGGCCAGGCCGGTGTCGGCGCGCAGAGCCGCAAGCCGGTCCCGCGGCTGACCCCCGATCGAGCTGAAGAAACCGTGTGCGTACACAAGATCGCCGGAAACCACGACACCGCTCACAAAGCTGTCTGGATTCGGGTTCCAGGGGGTGGCGGACCCGGTGGACTTGTCGAGTGCCGCGATGGTGTTCCGCGGCTGGCCGCCGATCGTGGTGAAGGCGCCCGTGGCGTAAACGATCCCCCCGGAAATCGCGAGTGAGGTGAGAAACTGGTCCGCATCCGGGTTCCACCCGGTCGCAGTGCCATTCGCGCCGAGAGCCGCGATGTGGTCCCGCGGCAGCCCGCCGATCGAGGTGAAGCCGCCGCCCGCGTACACGAGCCCGCCCGAGACCCCGAGCGCCGAAACAGTCCCGTTCGCGTTTGGATTCCACGGCGTGGCGCCGCCGCCGCCGGCCGCGACAGCCGCGATCCGCGAGCGCAACTTTCCTCCGATGGAGTCGAAGTTGCCGCCCACGTAGATGGTCCCACCCGAACGAACAAGGGCCATCACCGTCCCGTCGGGGTTTGGACGAAACGTCGGGTCGACGGTGCCGTTCGCCCGGATGTGGGCGAGGTTCCTGAGCCCAAGCGAGCCAACACGGGTGAAATCGCCCCCGATGTACCAACCGCCCGCGCCGTCTGGAATCGAGACATTCACCGCCGGCGTGCCTCCGGAGACCTCCGGCAGCGTCAGGATCGGCTTCCCGCTCGACGCTCCGATTCCCGCCCACGGGCCGGTGCGAGGTCCGACGCTCGTGAAGTCGCCGCCGATGTAGACGGTGTTGCCGGAGCGCGCGACCGCGAGCACCTCGCCGTTCGTCACCCAGGTCCGGTCGGGGCGCGAGCTGAGAGCGCCGAAGGCGGGTTCGGCCGCGGCGACGAGCGCCGTCAGAGCAAGGAAAAACGTGAGCCCCATTCGTCCGATGTGCATGGAGGCACGAGGGATACCACGTTCTCCGGGCGAGGTAAAGACGGGCTAGAAGAGGCCGAGCTGCTCGGCCGGGGGCACCGAGGGCTGGGGAATCGGGCCGGGGAACTGGATCACCTGCGCCGGCTCTCCACCCTGCTGCGCGATCAGATCGGGGATGCGCCGGAAGTCGTCCTCGAGCGTCCTCAGCATCGCGGGCGTGTAGAGCGCCGCAGCCGGGTGGTAGAGCGGATAGAGGGTGACGGCGCGACCTCCGAGGGTCGTTTCCTGCGGGTGACCGTGCACGCGGGTGATTCCGTGGGGCTTGCCCGAGAGGAGCTTCGTCGCGAAGTTCCCGAGGGTTGCGATCAGCTTCGGCTCGATCAGCTCGATCTGCCGGAAGAGATGCGCCTCGCACGCCTCGATCTCCTCCGGCTGCGGATCGCGGTTGCCCGGCGGGCGGCACTTGATCACGTTTGCGATGTAGACGTTCTCCCGCGCCAGGCCGATGCCGTCGAGGAGCTTGTCGAGCAGCTTCCCCGCGTGACCGACGAACGGATGGCCCTGCCTGTCCTCGTGGAAGCCGGGCGCCTCGCCGACGAACATCAGGTCGGCGGCCGGATCGCCGGTCCCGAAGACGACCTGCGTACGGCCCGTGGCCAAGGGGCAGCGCGTGCAGGTGGCCGTCTCGGTGGCGTAATCCGCCAGCGCAGCGCGGCGGTTCAGTGCGTCAGGATCCGCAGCCACAGCCCCCGCCGCAGCACCCGCCTCCGGAGAATCCGCCGAAGCTCGGTTGCCCGGCGGTGCCGTGAGCCGCGAACACGGAGAGCTGGCGACGGGTCTTGCCCGAGTGGCACTCGGGGCACTCAGGATCGGCGTCGGTCAGCCGCAAGAGCTCCTCGAAATGGCTCTCGCAAGACATGCACACGAACTCGTAGATCGGCATCGCCGAGGCAGTCTAGGCAGGTTGCCGGACACACCGCAAACGGGTGCCGACGGGCTTGGCGGTCAGGCTTCCGGTTCGCGCTCGGGCTCAAGCTCGAGCGCGCAGGAGTTGATGCAATAGCGCATGCCGGTCGGGTGCGGGCCGTCGGAGAAGACGTGCCCGAGGTGCCCGCCGCACGAGGCGCAGTGAACTTCTGTCCGCGGGACGAGCATCCCCCAGTCCCGCTCCGTCTCGACAGCGTCCGCGCTCGCCGGCTCGTAGAAACTCGGCCAGCCGGTGCCGGACTCGTACTTCGTCTGCGAGCTGAAGACCTCGGCTCCGCAGCCTGCGCAACGGTAGACGCCCGGCTCCTTGGTGGCGTGGAAAGCCCCGGTGAAAGCCCGCTCGGTGCCCTTCTCCCGCAGGACGCGGTACTGCTCCGGGGTGAGCTCCTGCTGCCACTCCTGCTCGGTCTTTTCCACCTTCTCAGCCATGCTTCCAGGGTACCTGCGCGGGTACACTGAAGACGCCCGGTATCCCGACGGAACTGGAGCCTGATGTTCGACACAGCTTGCGTCGTCGGCGCTGGACGCGTCGGCAAGGCAATGGCCGCGCGCCTCGGCGAGCGGATCGGGGTCCGCACCGCGGGTCGCGAGCTGGACTGCGCCGGCGCCGACCTTGTGCTGCTCTGCGTGCCTGACCGCGCCATCCCGGAGGTCGCCGCCGCGATCCCGCCCGGCCCCTGGGTCGCCCATACGAGCGGCGCGTGCCGCCTTTCGGCGCTCGCCCCCCATGAGCGGCGCTTCAGTCTCCATCCCCTGCAGACGTTCACGCTCGACCGCGGCCCGGAGCAGCTGGACGGGTCGTGGGCCGCGATCTCCGGCGAAAGCGAGGACGCTCTCGCGGCGGGGCGGGCGCTCGCAGGGCTTCTCGGCGTTAAGGGGTTCGAGCTCGACGACGAGTTGCGGCCCCTGTACCACGCCGCCGCACACTTCGCCTCCGCCTTCCTCGTCACGCTGCACGACGTCGCCTCCGAGCTGATAGAGGCCGCCGGAGCTCCGCCCGAGGCGCTCGAGCCCCTCATGCTCCGAACCGTCGAGAACGGCTTCGACCACACCGGGCCGCTCGTCCGCGGCGATTGGGAGACGATCGAGCGGCATGCAGAGGCAATCGCGGCGCGACGGCCGCAGCTGCTCGCGCTCTACCGCGCGCTGGCGGAGACCGAGGCGGCGCTCCTGGGGGCTCGTACTCCGTGAAGATCGTCCGCAGCCTGGCCGAGATTCGTGGGCTTGCGGATGCGGGCGCGCGCGGTCTCGTCCCGACGATGGGCGCGCTCCACGACGGCCACGTCGCGCTCTTCGAGGCCGCGCGGGGCGAATGCGACCTCGTCGTGACGAGCGTCTTCGTCAATCCGGCTCAGTTCGGGCCAGGTGAGGACTTCGGCAGCTATCCCCGCGACGAGGCCGCCGACGCGCAGATCGCCGAGCGGGCGGGCGTCGACATCCTCTTCATGCCCTCGGTGGAGGAGCTGTACCCGGAGGGCTACGAGACCTGGGTGGACGTCGAGCGGGCTTCGGCCGGGCTCGAAGGAATGGCGCGGCCCGGCCACTTCCGGGGCGTTGCCACCGTCTGTCTCAAGCTCTTCAACCTCGTCCGCCCGGAGCGCGCCTACTTCGGGCAGAAGGACGCGCAGCAGGCAGCCGTCCTCACGCGGATGGTCGCCGACCTGAACCTGGAGCTCGAGATTCGAGTCGTCCCGACTGTTCGGGACGGCGACGGGCTCGCCCTCAGCTCGCGGAACGCCTACCTCTCGGCGCCGGAGCGCGAGGCGGCGGCTGCCCTTCCGCGGGCGCTGTTCGCCGGCCGCGACGCCCATCTCGACGGCAAGGATGCGGTTGCGGCGGGCCGCGCGGTGCTCGCGGGCGAGCCGCTCCTCGCTCCCGACTATCTGGAGATCGCCCGCTTCGACGGCCGCGTCCACCTCGTCGCAGCCGTGCGGGCCGGGCGCACCCGCCTCATCGACAATGTCGTCCTCGAAGGAGAACTCCGATGACAATACGCATCCGCGTTCAGTCACACGTCGGAAAGCTTCCACTGACCGAGCTCGGCGACATGAAGCGGCGCAGGGAGCCGATCGTGATGGTGACCGCGTACGACTACCCGAGCGGCCGCCTGGCCGATGCTGCCGGAATCGATGTCGTCCTCGTCGGGGACTCCGCAGCGATGACGGTGCTCGGAAACGACTCGACGGTGCCCGCGACGATGGACGAGATGCTGATGCTCACGCGCGCCGCGACCCGCGGCGCCGAGCGTCCGCTCGTCGTCGCCGACATGCCGTTCGGCTCCTTTCAGGTCTCCGACGAGGATGCTGTTCGGAACGGGATCCGCTTCGTCAAGGAGGCGGGCGCCGACGCCGTCAAACTCGAAGGGGCGGGCCCAACGGTTTCCCGCGCGCTCGCCCTCGTGGGGGCCGGGATCCCGGTCATGGGCCACCTCGGCCTGACGCCCCAGTCAGCCACGATGCTGGGCGGCTTTCGTGCCCAGGGCCGCACCGCCGAGAAGGCGCGACGGCTGCTCGAGGACGCGCTCACGCTGGAAGCGGCCGGCTGCTTCGCCGTCGTCCTCGAAGCCGTGCCTGCGCCGGTCGCCACGCGCATCACCCAGTCGCTCGCGATCCCGACGGTCGGGATCGGCTCGGGCCGCGGCTGCGACGGGCAGGTGCTCGTCTTCCACGACCTGCTCGGCCTGTACGAGGGCAAGGCGCCGCGCTTCGTGAAGCGCTACGCCAACCTCGCGGGAGAGACTCGCGCTGCGCTCGAGCGCTATGCGGCCGACGTCCGCGCGGGCACCTTTCCGGCCGACGAGCACACCTACTCGATCCCGGAGGAGGAGCTCGCCCGCTTCGAGGAGCTCAGCGGCTCGCGAGCGGAATCAGGAACGGAAACGTGACGACCAAGAGGCTGAGGACGACGAGCGCGATCGCGACGACCGACCGCACGATGCTCCAGCGCTCGACGACGCTGATCCCGTAGACGAGCAGACCGAGCGCCCAGGCGGCGAAGCCGGTCAGAAGCCCGTCGAAGACGGCGGGACCCGCGCCGCTGTCCCCTCCGCCGCTGCGAAAGAGGTCCGCGCCGTAGACGGCGAGCCTGACCGGCCAGACGACCACGAGGCCGACGATGAGCGGCGCAGCGGCGAACGCGAGCACATGCCGGGCGCGACGGTAGCTTTCTCGGCTCCCCGCACCGCGCAGGCCGACGTAGAGAACCGCCCCGCCGATCCAGTAGGTGGCGGCGCCGTAGAGCGTGCCCGTGAGGAAGACGAGCACCGCGACGACCAGGAGGCTGTTGTCCACGACCGACTCGTTGAGCAGGCGCCCGGTCGAGGGCGCGAAGAGCACGCCGGCGATGCCCGCCAGGAGCACGAGTGCGAGGACCGGCTCCTGGCGGGCCTCGACCTCCTCCTGCGACTCGTTGCGGAGCGCCTCGAAGACGGGCCGGGGCGACTGGAGGACGGCAAGCGCCCGCAACCACCAGTCCTTCTCCAGGCTCGGATTCCCCGCAGATGGCGCCGTATCCACGCCGGCCAGACTAGCCATCCTGCGTTTCGGACAGGGAGTCAAGAATCTCAAGAGCTTGCGCGGCAGTCATCTCGGACGCATTGCGGCCCAGGAGAAGATGCGCCTGGAGGTCGCGCCCGCCAATTCGGAACTGGAAGAGATAGCTGTGGCCGAAGCACTCGTAATCAGCGAGCTTCCCCCCACGAAGGGCGAAGTGCCGCGGGCGCGGCCCGAAGCCACGGACACCGGCATCGCCGTAGTCGATCAGGAGAACGAGCGCGCCGTCGGCGGGCAGTCGCCGGACGGCGACAATGCCCCCGCAGTCGCCCTCCACCGCGTCGGCCGGGAGCGGGTACGACGCGACCGCAACCCGCGCCGGAAAGACGGTCGTGCTGAATCCCGCGATGTGCCAGTTGGAGGGATAGCGAAACGAGATGCCATGACCCTCGAACCTCTCCAAGCGCCCGTGCTCCACGGAAGGCTGTTCTCCCGCCTGACGCTCGGACGTGCAGGCCGTTAGCGCGACAAGGCAGAAGCCGACCAGCACCGATACGCGCACAGGGCGGGTCCTTCCTAGGCGGCTGCTGCCGCCACGCCCGCGAGCACCTGGCGGAGGAAACGGCCCGTGTAGCTCTCCTCCACGTCCGCGACCTGCTCGGGCGTCCCGATCGCGATCACCTCGCCGCCCGCCTCTCCGCCCTCAGGCCCCAGGTCGACGATCCAGTCGGCCTGCTTGATGACGTCGAGATTGTGCTCGATCACGAGCACCGTGTTGCCGGAGTCGACGAGCCGCTGGAGGACGTCCAGGAGCTTCTCGATGTCGGCGAAGTGGAGACCGGTGGTGGGCTCGTCGAGGATGTAGAGCGTCTTGCCGGTCGCGATCTTCGACAGCTCCTTGGCCAGCTTCACACGCTGCGCCTCCCCGCCCGAGAGCGTCGTGGCCGGCTGGCCGAGCTTGATGTAGTCGAGCCCGACGTCGTGCAGCGTCTGCAGGCGCCGGCGGAGCTTCGGGATCTTGGCGAAGAAGGCGAGCGCCTCCTCGACCGACATCTCGAGCACGTCGGCGATCGACTTGCCCTTGAAGCG
>JBDTRS010000013.1:0-28370 GCA_039931575.1 Gaiellaceae bacterium | reverse complement strand
CAACTAGTTCAGTCGAGCAGGTTCACGAACAGCGTCAGCAGAATCGAGATCACCGCCGTCGCGATAATCGCGCCGATCACGGCAAGCGTGAAGTTCGAGGGGCGACGCAAGGCGCCGGAACCCTAGCTGCTATGCCGGACAAACCGCTTTGCGCCAGAGCGGTAGAACCGGCCTCGCTCAGCCGACCAGCTCGACGTTGATGCCCGGGTTCGTTGCCTGCCAGACCCGCAAGTGCAGCTCGACTTCGCGCCGTTCCTGCTCCTTGTCGGGTGCATCCAGCCGGTAGACCTGGAGCATGCTGCCGCCCGCGCTCTCAACCGTGAAGCCAGACCGGCGGAAGTGCGCGCAGAAGTCCTCGACGGACGACTGGTCGCTGAGTCGAATCAACATGGCCGCAGAAAGAACCGCAACCTAACCATCGGCGCGAGGCCGTGAACGGAATAGGCCAAAACGAGGGGCGCCGCTCGGCTCTACGCGGCCGGGCAGGAGTCGTCGCCTAGAGCGACGCCCGGAAGGCGCCCGAGGAGCTCCGAGAGTTCGTCGAGCTCTTCATCCGTGAAGTGCGTCTCGAAGAGCTCCCGGATCGAGCCGACGTGGCCGCACGAGGCAACCGCGAGCTTCTCCGCCCCGGCCTCGGTCAGCTGTGCGTACGCGACGCGAAGGTCGCTCGGGCAGACCGTCCGCTCGACGAAGCCGGCCGCCTCGAGACCTTCGAGGAGCCGCGTCACGCCTGAGGGCGTCAGCAGGAGGCGGCGCGAGAGCTCCACGCGCTTCAGCCGCCGGCCCTCGGCCTGTGAGAGCAGGTAGAGCGCTTCGTAGTCGTTCAGCGAGAGCCCGTGCTCGGCCTGCAGCCCGACGTTTAGGAGCCGCGTCGTCGCCGCTTTCGCGCGCAGCAGCCGAGTCAACGCCCGCACGGCAGGCGCCAGCGGCTCGGAGACTGGTTGTGCTGGCAATACTTGCGTTGTCAATCTATCCTCGCTACACTTGTTTGCGTAATCAATCGTACACCACTCAAACAGAAAGGGAAAGACATGACCACGATCGAAGCGCCGGCCCAGGTTCCCGCTGGAACCTGGACCCTCGATCCTGTCCACTCTTCGGTGGGCTTCGAGATCAGCTACCTCGCCGGCACGTTCAAGGGCCAGTTCCGTGACGTGGAGGCAAACCTCGCCGCCGACGGCACGCACGCCGCGATCGAAGGCACAGCCAAGGTCGCGAGCGTCGATGTCAAGGACGAGAACCTCGCCGCGCACCTGCAGTCGCCGGACTTCTTCGACGCCGAGCGCCATCCCGAGCTGCGCTTCGCCGCTGGGGAGATCGGCATCGACGGGAAGACCGTTACGGTTCCCGGCGAGATCACGATCAAGGGCGTGACGAAGCCGGTCGAGGTGACGGGCACCGTTGTGCCTCCCATCACCGACGGCTATGGCAACGAGCGCATCGGCTTCAAGCTGCAGGCCTCACTCGACCGCACCGACTTCGGTGTCGACTGGAACACCCCGCTGCCGACGGGCGATCCCGCGCTCTCGAACAACGTCACGATCTTGGCAGACCTCTTCCTCGTGAAGGCGGCCTGACCAACCATGAAGGTCCTCGCCATCTCCGGCAGCCTGCGCCGCGACTCCCACAACACGAACCTCCTGCGTAACGCTGCCGAGCTCTTCGGCGACGACGGCGAGTTCGAGCTCTGGGACGCGCTGAGGGACGTGCCGCCCTACGACGAGGACGACGACGGCGACGGCGCCGCGGCCGCAGCAGCGCATCTCCGCGCTGCGGTCGCGGGCGCCGACGCGATCCTGATCGCGACGCCGGAATACAACAGCTCGATCCCGGGTCAGCTGAAGAACGCGCTCGACTGGGTGTCCCGCCCGCTCGCCACGAATCCGCTGCGCAACAAGCCGGCCGCCGTCGTCGGCGCATCCGCAGGGGCCTTCGGCGCCGTGTGGGCGCAGGCGGAGCTGCGCAAGGTCCTAGCCGCCATCGGGGCCCGCGTCGTCGACGGCGAGGTCGCCGTCGGCCATGCCCCGACCCGCTTCGACACGGACGGTACGCTGGTGGACGAAGCGCTTCGCGAGCAGCTTGGCGAGGTCGTCGAAAGCCTCGTCGCCGCCGCGGCCGAGCGCGCCGAGCTCGCGCAGACGGCCGCCTGACCGGCAAAGGAGACACATGAAGCTCGAAGGGATTCACCACGTCACCGCCATCACAGCCGACGCGCCCGGGAACGTCGATTTCTACGCGCGCGTGCTCGGCCTGCGACTCGTCAAGAAAACCGTCAACCAGGACGACCCGACGGTCTACCACCTCTTCTACGCGGACGAGGACGGATCGCCGGGTGCGGACATCACGTTCTTCGAGTATCCGGGCGCCCGCCAGGGCCGCCCCGGTGCCGGGATGGTGCACAGGGTCGTCTTCCGCGTCGCGGACGACGATGCGCTCACCTTCTGGGAGGAGCGGCTCGGCGCCGAGGGCGTCGAGACCCGGAGGGACGGTTCCTCGCTCCTTTTCTCCGACCCGGAGGGGCTAGACCTGGAGCTGCGCGCGCTCGAGACGCCGGACGGCCCCCTCGTGGCGCTCCATCCGGAGATCCCGCCCGAGGTCGCCATTCGAGGGTTCGACGCCGTCCGCGCCTACACGCGCGACCCCGAGCGAAGCCGCTCCTTCCTGGAAGACGTGCTCGCTTTCGATTCGACCGGCGAGAACGCGTGGGAGGTCCGCGGCCAGGAGCGCGGAGGCCTGTACGTCTACGACGAGGCCGAGCAGCTCGGAATCCCCGGCGCGGGCACGGTCCATCACGTCGCCTTCGCCTCGCCGCTGGACGACCACGAGGCGTGGCAGCGCCGCGTCGCGGAGGCTGGAGCGCACCCCACTCCCGTGATCGACCGCTTCTACTTTCGCTCCGTCTACTTCCGCGAGCCGAGCGGCGTCCTCTTCGAGATCGCCACCATCGGCCCGGGATTCACCTCGGACGAGCCGAAGGAGTCGCTCGGCGAGCGGCTTTCCCTCCCGCCGGACTTCGAGCATCTCCGCGCTCAGATCGAGCCGCGGCTGACGCCTCTCCCGAATCCGCGCAAGCCTGCTGAGGTGGCCTGATGACCCAGGTCGCTCCCGAAACGACGCGGCTCGCTCCCGAGACCCGTCTCGGCGGCGTCGAGCTGACGGTCACCGATCTCGACCACTCCGTCCCGTTCTACGAGGACGCGATCGGGCTTCGCCTGGCGCGGCGGGACGAGCACAGCGCGGCGCTCGGTGCCGGCGACGAAGACCTGCTCGTCCTCGTAGAGGATCCGGATGCCCGGCCGGCGGGCCGCCATGCAGGGCTCTATCACTTCGCCCTCCTGCACCCCTCCCGGCTCGAGCTCGCGCGCGCCGCCGCCCGTCTCGCCGCAACGAAGACTCCGATCAGCGGCGCCTCGGACCACGGGATCTCGGAGGCGATCTACCTCTCGGATCCCGACGGCAACGGAATCGAGCTTGCCGCCGACCGCCCGCGTGAGTCCTGGCCCGACCTCTCGGTCATGGCAGGAGGGCCGGAACCGCTCGACCTCAACGAGCTCCTCGAGCTCGTGGCGGGCGAGGAACCGCGCTTACACATCGACCCCGCCACCAGCGTGGGCCATATCCACCTGCACATCGGCGACCTGGAAGCGGCGCTTCGCTTCTACCGCGACGTCGTCGGATTCGACGTCATGACCTACCTCCCGAGCGCGGTGTTCGTTGCGGCGGGCGGCTATCACCACCACGTCGGCTTCAACACGTGGCGAGGGCCCGGCGTGCCGCCCGCACCGGACGGCGTCGTCGGCCTCCGCCATTTCTCCGTCGTCCTCCGGGACGAGCCGGAGCTCGAGGCGCTGCGGGCGCGCGCGGAAGGAGCGGGCGTGCCGGTCGAGGAGACGCTCGAGGGCGCCCTGCTCCGCGACCCCGCGGGCAACGCGCTCCTCTTCCGCCTCCCCTAAAACCTACGGATTGAAGGGCACGCCGAGCCAGCCGGAGTCCGGCGCCCGGTCGAGCTCGCCCGCGAACACGCTCCGCGCCTGCAGCTGGAGGTCCACGTCGCTGTCGGTGTCCGGAGTCTGGAAGAAGACGTCGACCGGGTGGACGAACTGAACCGTGAAATCGTCGGGCCGCTCCACGGGCACGGGCTCGAGCTGGGTTCCCGGCCCCGTGATGTAGGCGGAGAGCTCGCCGCCGGCAAACACGAGCTTCGCGCGAAAGTCGGTCACGCCGTCGAGGTCGGTGTCGTAGAGGAACGAGAGCTTGTTCGGGCCCGGCTTGTTCGGCGCGGGGCCGGTCAGGACGCTCTCGTCCCACGACTCGTAGGTCGAGAGGGAGATCGAGAGGAGGTCGCCGTTTCGCTCCGCGCTGAAGTCGCGGATGTCGAGGCTGCCCGCGGCGTCGTCGGGGTCGCTCCCGGCCGGCTCCTGGGTCGTGGTCGGCCCGGCCTCGGAGGTCGTCCCCGCGACCGTCGTCGTCGTCGTGACATGGACGGTGGTCGTCACCTCCACGGTGGTCGTCCCACTCCCTCCGCAGGCGGCGAGCATGAGCACACCGAGCATGACGGCCAGACGGTGCATCACGCAGGTTGTAGCTCAGCGGCCGGACCGCGCATGCCGACGAAGCGCGGGACAACGGTCGTCACGCTTTCCTGCGCACACCAGACGAGGTCGTTCTCGAGCACCGCTTCGTGCGGGTTTTGAGAGGCGCGAAGGCCATCAACCGCGTTCGGGAACGAGCGCGCGAGGCGGACCGCCGCTTCGGCCGCGTCCGTGCGCTCGGCAGCGAGGAGATCGACGATCCGGCCGGCGCAGTAGGCGTCATCGAGTGTGAACCGGCCCTGCACCCCGGCGCAGACGACCTCCGCATCCTCGTCCCGCTCGCGCACGGCCGCCGCGACCGCCTCGAGGTTCAGCAGGCTGCCGGCGAAGACCACGTCGCAGTCGGCGGCGGCTGCGACGATCGCGCGGGTGCCGTTCGTGGTCGTCAGGACGAGCGAGTCCGCGAGCGGCTCGAGGAACTCCTGCGGCGAGTTGCCGACGTCGAACCCCGGCACCTGCACCGCCTCGCGCTCGCCCGCGAGCACCGCGTCGCCGAGCTCGTCCATCAGCGCGAACGCCTCGTCGATCTCCGCACAGCAGTACACGCGCTTGTAGCCCGCCGCGAGCGCTTGCACGATCGTCGACGTGGCGCGGAGCACGTCGACCACGACTCCTGTCTGAGCCTTGGCGGCCTCGGTCGGCGTAAATGCAACGTGGACGCGCACGGCCCGTGACGTTACACCGCCTCGATACGATGAATTCGATGGCGACGCCCGAGCAGACGCAGACCATGGTCTGCTACCGCCACCCGCGCACCGAGACCGCCGTCACCTGCTCGAGCTGCGGGCGCCCGATCTGCCCGGACTGCATGGTGTTCGCCTCCGTGGGAATCAAGTGCCCCGAGTGCGCCGGGACCCCGGCGGGCGCAAAAAAAGCCGCAACGAAGGTGCGCGCTGTCGGGCGTAGCTCGCAATACGGCGTCACCGCGATCCTCATCGCCATCATGATCGGGGTCTTCCTCGTCCAGGGAATCGAGGCGGGCAGCCTCACGAACCCGTTCGGCGAGCTCTTCCAGCGTGGCGCCCTCTACGGCCCTCTAGTCGCCCACGGAGACTGGTGGCGTCTCGTGACCTCTGCGTTCCTGCACGGGAGCCTCCTGCACATCCTCTTCAACATGCTCATGCTGTGGTGGTTCGGAAGACCACTCGAGGCGCTGCTCGGCCGGGCCAGATTTCTCGCCATCTTCTTCATCTCGATCCTCGCCGGCTCGGCCGGTGCGCTCCTCGTTACGCCTGATGTTCCCACGATCGGCGCCTCGGGCGCCGTCTTCGGGATCCTGGGCGCCGGCCTCGTCCTCGAGCGGAACCGGATCGACGTCTTCGGCGGCTCCGCGCTCTTCATCGTCATCCTGAACCTCGCGCTCAGCTTCACGCTCAACAACGTCTCGATCGGCGGGCACGTCGGCGGGCTCGTCGGCGGCGCCCTCTGCATCTTCGTGCTGGGCGGGTTCGGCAAGGGCCACGCCGTCCACGGGCGCCTGAACGCCGTGACGGTCGCCGGCCTCGTGGCGATCGCGGTCGGCAGCGTCGCGATCGCCTACCTCCGCGTTCGCGGCTACGCCTGATCATCGAGGTCCGAACCCTCACCGACGGCGGCCAGACGACGCTCGAGATCGCCGAGTGGGCAGCCGAGTTCGTGTCCGGGGCCCGCGAGAGCCTCGACCTCGCCCTGTACGACTTCGATCTCGAGCAGCCGACCGCCAAGCTCGTCGCGGGCGCGCTCCTCGAGGCCAAGCGCCGCGGCGTCGCAATCCGGCTCGCCTTCAACGTCGATCACGACCAGCCGATCCCTGAGCCCCCTCCCCCAGACGCCGACCCCGAGCTCGTCGACAGCCTCGACGTCCCGACGAAGCCGATCCCCGGCGTACCGGACCTCATGCACCACAAGTATGTCGTTCGCGACGGCGACGCCCTCTGGACCGGCTCGACGAACTGGACGGACGACTCGTGGAGCCGGGAAGAGAACGTGATCGTCGTCGTCGAGTCCGAGGCCCTTGCCCGCCTCTACACCGCCGATTTCGAGCAGCTCTGGACGACCGGAGACGTGGCACAGAGCGGCTTCGTCGACCCGAATCCTGTCCATGTCGGGGAAATGCGCGTGCGCGCCTGGTTCTCCCCGGGCCACGGCGAGGCGATGGCCACGCGCATCGCCCACCGGGTGAAGCGCGCGAAGCAGCGAATCCGTATCTGCTCGCCCGTGCTCACATCGGGGCCCATTCTCGGCGCGCTCGCCGAAGTCGTCTCCGACAAGAAGGTCGACGTCGCCGGAGTGGTCGACGCCACACAGATGAAGGGCGTCTACTACCAGTGGGAACTGAACGGCAACTCGACGTGGAAAGTGCCGATGATCGCTCGCGTGCTCGGTGAGACTCCCTTCTCGGGAAAGGTCTCGACGCCGTATGGGCAGGGCGACGTGCACGACTACATGCACGCCAAGGTCGTCGTCACGGACGACTACGTCTTCACCGGCAGCTACAACCTCTCGCACTCCGGCGAGCAGAACGCCGAAAACGTGCTCGAGATCCGCGACGCAGCCCTCGCCGACCGCCTGGCCGCCTTCGTAGACGAGGTTCGCGCTCTCTACGGGCCCGCCCCGATTCCCTAGGAAACAAGCCTCAAACGAGGGAATGAGCGCTCAAGCGAGAGCGCCCTTTCCCGATAGAGGGAGGGATGAGGAAGCTGGCGCTCGTTCTTCTTTGCACACTCGCCCTCGCCCCGAGCGCGGACGGTTCGATCCTCCTCGGCGTTGCCGGTGACAGGTCTCGCTTCAAGGGCCAGACGACTCAGCGCACCGATGTCGGCCACGTCTTCCTCGCCTGGAACCAGGGCTACCTCTGGGGCCGGCAGTTCGAGGCCTGGTTCCCGATGCTCGCCCCCACCCCGATGATCGGCTTCGGGACGAAGGGCAAGGGCGGCGCCGAGTTCATCACGCCGGGCGCGATCGCGAACGGCAAGGGCGATGCCTACCTCGTCGACCTGAACAAGGAAGCGGCCGCCTGGGGCGGCCCGCTGATCGTGAGGCCTCTCGCGGAGATGAACGGCCACTGGAACTACTACTCGGCCTTCAACGCCAACGGCACGTCACGCGGCCCGGCACACTCGACCAAGGCTTTCAAGAACGCGTTCCGCCGGATCTACCTCATCATGCACGGCGGCACACGCACCTACGTAAACGCGAAGCTCGCGAAATGGGGCATGCCCGCCCTCAAGGTCGGCCACGACCTTCCGGAGCTCCCCTTCCCGCAGATGCGCGTCCTCTGGAATCCGCAGGGCTACGGTAGCCCGAACATCCCTGCGAACACCGCGAACTCCTACTACCCGGGCGACAACTTCGTCGACATCGTCGGCAACGACCTCTACTCGATCCGCGGCAAGGCGGAATGGGACGCGAACCTGAAGCTCTACGGCTCCCACCCGACCAAGCAGTACGCAATCGGCGAATGGGGCGTGTGGGGGATCGACGACCCGACCTTCATCCGCCGGATGGCGAGCTTCGTCAGATACCACCGGCGCACGGTCATGATTGCCTGGTACAAGAGCCAGAGCGAGTCGATCTTCGACCTCTACAACAAGCCAAACACACGCGCGGCATACCGCAAGTACATCGTCCCGCTCGGCGGCTAGCTCTACTACCGCTAGCCGCCCACCTGCACTGCCCCCACCCCGGCCTCGGCGAGCGCGGCCTGCGCGGCGGCCAGGCGGGCAAGCGGCACGCGGTAGGGGGAGCACGAGACGTAGTCGAGCCCGAGCCGGTGGCAGAAGGCAACCGACTCCGGGTCGCCGCCGTGCTCTCCGCAAATCCCCATCTTTAGGTCGGCCTTCACCGACCTCGCGCGCTCGACCGCTAGCTCCATCAGCTCCCCCACCCCGCTCTGGTCAAGCGTCTCGAACGGGTTCCGAGCCAGAATCCCGTCCTCGAGGTAGTGCGTGAGGAACTTGCCCTCCGCATCGTCGCGTGAGAACCCGAGCGTCGTCTGCGTGAGGTCGTTCGTGCCGAAGCTGAAGAAGTCGGCGTACTCGGCGATCTCGTCCGCGCGCACGCAGGCGCGCGGCAGCTCGATCATCGTGCCGCAGAGGTAGTCGACGTCCCCCTCCTCTGCAGCCGTGTGCACCGTCAGCTCCCGCAGGCGGCGAAGCTCCTCGGAAAAGCCGACGAGCGGGTGCATGATCTCGACGAGCGGGACGTCGCCCGTACGCTCCTCGACGGCCTTGGCGGCCCGGATGATCGCCCGCACCTGCATCTCGTAGATCTCCGGAAAGAGGAGGCCGAGCCGGCACCCGCGCGTACCGAGCATCGGATTCGACTCGCGGAGCGCGCGGATGCGGCGGGCCATCTCGGGCGAATCGGCCTCGTCGAGCGGCGGCAGGAACTCGTGCAGCGGCGGGTCGAGGAGCCGGATCGTGACCGGGAGCCCCGCCATCGCCTCGAAGATGCCCTCGAAGTCCTCCTGCTGGAGCGGGAGCAGCTTCGCGAGGGTGGCGCGGCGCTCCTCTTCCCCGCTCGCCATGATCATGGCGCGCACGAGCGGCAAGCGCTCCTCGGCCATGAACATGTGCTCCGTGCGGCAGAGGCCGATCCCCTGGGCACCGAACTCGCGCGCCTTCGCTGCGTCCTGTGGCGTGTCCGCGTTGGCGCGCACGTGCATGCGGCGCATGTCGTCAGCCCAGCCGAGGAGATGCTCGAAGTCCTCGTTGATCGAAGGCGGAACGAGGTTGACCCCGCCGACGATGACCTCGCCGGTGCCTCCGTCGATGGTGATGACGTCGCCCTCGGCGAGTTGGCGTCCTCCGATCTTCAGCGTCCTCGCCTCGAGGTCGATGGTGAGCCCTTCGCAGCCGGCCACGCACGGCTTGCCCATTCCGCGGGCGACGACCGCTGCGTGCGAGGTCATGCCGCCCTGCGCGGTGAGGATGCCGCGAGCCTCGAGAAATCCGTGGATGTCGTCGGGCGTCGTCTCCCAGCGGACGAGGATGACGTCCTCGCCGCGCTTGCCGCGATCTTCCGCGCTGTCGGCATCGAGCACGACCTTGCCCACCGCGGCACCGGGGGATGCGTTCAGGCCCTTGGCCGCCACCTCGAAGTCCGCCTTGGGGTCAATCATCGGGTGCAGCAGCTGGTCAAGCTGCTTCGGATCGATGCGCGCGACGGCCTCGTCCTTCGAGATCGCGCCCTCCTCGACCATGTCGACCACGATCCGTAGGGCAGCTTGCGCAGTCCGCTTCCCGCTCCGGGTCTGGAGGAGGTACAGCCGTCCGTCCTCGACGGTGAACTCGATGTCCTGCATCTCGCGGTAGTGCTCCTCGAGGCGGCGCATCGTCTCGACGAGCTCGGTGTAGGCGGTCGGCAGCTTCTGCTTCATCTTTGCGATCGGCTCCGGGGTGCGGATGCCGGCGACGACGTCCTCGCCCTGGGCGTTCGTGAGGAATTCGCCCCACGGCCCTGGCTCGCCGGTGGCCGGGTCCCTGGTGAACGCCACACCCGTCCCCGACTCATCGCCCGTGTTGCCGAACACCATCTGCACGATGTTCACTGCCGTGCCGATGTCGTCGGGGATCCCGTTCGCGCGCCGGTACACGCGCGCCCGCGGCGTTTCCCAAGAATCGAAGACGGCGCGCACGGCGGCGCTGAGCTGCTCGCGCGGATCCTGAGGAAAGTCCGCCCCTGTGCCGCCGCGGTAGATCCCCTGGAAGCGCTCGACGAGCTCCCTCAGGTCGCCGGGAGCGAGGTCGACGTCCTGCTGCACGCCCCGCCGCTCCTTGAGGGAGGCGATCGCCTGCTCGAACTCGTGCGCGTCGACGCCCGCGACCACGTTGCCGTACATCTGCACCAGCCGGCGGTAGGAGTCGTAGGCGAAGCGCTCGTTCCCGGTCGTGCGCGCGAGCCCCTCGACCGAGCGATCGTTCAGGCCGAGGTTGAGGATCGTGTCCATCATCCCGGGCATCGAGACTGCCGCCCCCGAGCGCACGGAGAGGAGAAGCGGGTCCTCGGGGTCGCCGAAGCGCTTCCCGGCTGTCTCCTCGAGCCGCTCCAGATGCTCCGCGATCTCCTCTTCGAGCCCCTCCGGGACTTCGCGGCCGTTCTGCATGTAGGTGACGCACGCGGCGGTCGTGACCGTGAAGCCGGCGGGGACGGGTATCCCGATCGCGGTCATCTCCGCCAGTCCAACTCCCTTGCCGCCGAGGAGAGCGCGGCCGAAGTCGGCACCCTCGGAGAAGTCGTAGACGTAGCGTTCCATCGCGAGCGGGGATTTTCCCATGCGGCGGGATTAGATCACGTCCATTTTCGCCGCCTTGACGCGCGCGGCAAAGGCTGGTGACACTGGAGGCATGCACAGAGCGCCCCTCGCCCTCCTGACCCTGGTCGTTCTCGTCAGCTGCGCGCTGGCCGGCGGCGGCTTCTTCGACGGCCACCTTTAGTAGGCCGGATTACCCCATTCGGTCATGGCGCACCGGCGTCTTCTGCGCCATGGTCAAGCTACCGGGCACGATTAGACGTGGGGCGCCGCAGCCTACGTCTCGGCCCGAGAAGAGGCGGCTCGGCACCACGGCCGCCTCTGTTTTGGTCCAAACGCCTCAGCTGGGCAGGTTGCGCCGCTCGGCGAGCCACGAAACCAGCCTGATCCCCATCCAGACAGGCGTGAGGAGCACGTAGAAGACGAAGATGCCGAGGGCCAGCAGCACCATCCAGAAAGGCCAGTAGTAGAAGGGGATCTTCGGCTTCGCGCTCATGCCCGGGCGCCTGCTTCGAGCCGCCGCTGCTCGACCATCGTGATGATCCGGCGGGCGGTCTCCTCGATCGCCTGGTTCGACACCTCGATGACGGGACAGCCAAGCCGCCTGTGGACGTCGTCCGCCCGCTCGAGCTCGGCGTAGATCTCGACCAGGTCGGAATAGCGCCGGCGCACGCCTCGCATCCCTCGCGCCCGTTCGCTCCGGATCTCCGCGAGGGTCTCGGCGTCGATGGTGAGCCCCACGATCTTGCTCGCGTCGACTTCGAAGAGCTCGGGCGGCGGCTCGACGCCGGGCACGATCGGGACGTTGGCCGTCTTGTAGCCGAGATAGCCGAGGTAGATCGAGAGCGGCGTCTTCGAGGTGCGCGAGACGCCGACGAGCACGATGTCGGCATCGTGCAGGCCCTTGGCGCCGAGGCCGTCGTCGAAGCGGACTGCGAACTCGATCGCCGCCATGCGCTTGAAATAGCTGGAGTCGAGGACCGGGCGCGCAGCCGGAGTCATCGTCGCGGGCTGGCCCGATACGCGCGCGACCGCGTCGATGGGGTGGCCGAGAAGGTCGCAGTAGTGGAGCCGGTAGCGGCGGCACAGGGTCTTCATTGCCTCGCGAAACTGCGGGTCGACGAGCGTGTACATGAGGACTGCGCGCCGGCCTCGAGCTCTCGCCGCCGCAAGCTGCACGTCGTCCACGCTCGTGATCCGCGGGTGGCGGACGAGCTCGAATTCCTCTTCCGGAAACTGCCGCTCGACAGCCTCGGCGAAGCGTGTTGCGGTCTCGCCCGTGGAGTCGGAGATCACATGGATCTCGAGGGGCTCGCTCATCGCGGGATCTGCGAAAGGTCGCCCAGAGCGCCGACGGCGTCGCGGACGTCGAGCAGAAGGCGCAGCCGGTTGGCGCGCACCTGCGCGTCGTCGGCCAGCACGAGCACCTCGTCGAAGAAGCGGTCGACCGGCCCGCGGAGCTCGGCCGCCGCAGAGAGGGCCGCCTCGAACTCCCGCGCCTCGAGGGCCGAGGCGATCCTGGGGGACGCGGACTCGAGCGCTTCTATGAGCGCGATCTCCGCCTCGTCCGTCGCCAGCTGCGGATCGAGCTCCGCGGCTGCGCCGTCAGCCTTCCCCGCGAGGCGGTTCGAGCGGTCGTAGGCGACATAGGCTCGCTCGAACTCTTCGCCCGCGGCTGCGCCGGCCAGAGCCTCGGCGAGCCGGGCGACGGCGCCGAGCTCGGTCACGCCGCCCGCTTTCGCCGCGCGCACGAACTCGACCGGGACATCGAGCAGCCCTTCGAGGCGCTCGTGGACGAAGTCGACGACGTCCGCAGGATCGTCCTTCAGCTCGGCGCCCTGTTGCACGAGCACCTCGTGGGTCTTCTGCACGAGCGGGCCCAGGTCGATCTCAAGCCCGGCCTCGAGCGCGAGCCTGCAGAGGCCGATCGCCGCCCGCCGGAGCCCGTACGGATCCCGCGAGCCTGTCGGCCGCTGGCCGAGGGAGAACGCGACCGCCAGGTTGTCGATTTTCTCGGCGGCCGCGAGGACGCGGCCGGATTCCGTTTCCGGCAGCCGCCCTCCCGCCGATTCGGGCAGGTACTGCTCGTCGATCGCAGCGCAAACAGCTTCCGGGAAGCCGGCGAGACGCGCGTACTCGGCGCCGATATGCCCCTCGAGGTCGGGGAACTCGCGCACGAGCTCGGCGGCCTGGTCCGCCTTGGAGAGGCGTGCCGCCTCGCGGGAAGCCTCGCCGCCCCCGAGCACCTCGACGAGCGCTTCCAGGCGGGCAACCTTGTCGCCGAAGGTGCCCGCGCCGGCCACGAACATGATGCGGGCCGACTCCTTCGCCAGCGTCTCGATTCCCTTGGCGACGTCCCGCTCGAAGGTGAAGGATGCATCCTCGAGCCGGCCGGCGAGCACCTGCTCGTTGCCAGCGATCACCGTTTCGGGGTCCCCCCCGTTCACGACGAAGGCGAAGCGGTTCTCAGCCAGCGGGAAGTAGCGCTGGTGCGACTCCATCGCGGTCTCGATCACCCGTCTCGGCAACTCGAGGAAGCGCTTGTCGAACTGGCCCTGCAGGACTGTCGGCGATTCCGCAAGATGGATGACTTCGCGGAGGACGCGCTCGTTCGGCTGCTCGAGACCCAGGTCTCGGAGCGCACCCGAGATCGCGTTCAGCCGCTCGTCCTGGTCAGGCTCGACCCCGGCGGCGCGGAGAAGCTCGATGTAGTCGCGCGCGTGGGGAATCTCCACCTCGGCGTGCGTGAACCGGTGGCCGAAGGAGGAGCCGCCGAACCCGGGGACGGTGCGGTCGTCGACCTTGGCGCAGAGCCACCGCACGGGCCTAGCGAACCGCAGTCCGGAGTCGTCCCAGCGCATCGACTTGGAGAAGGAAAGACTGCCGACGAGCTCGTTCAGACGCTCGGGGAGCGACTCGTCCAGCGAGCGGCCGGGGACGACCACGCCGAGAAACCCGTCGCGCACCTCGAGGTCGTCGGGAGCGACTCCCTGCTTGCGCGCAAAGCCCTCAGCGGCCTGGGCGCGGAGATTCTCGGGCGGCCCCTTGACCCATTCGTCAGCCTCACGCTCCGGCAGGTCGTCGACGAGGAGCGCGAGACGCCGCGGCCCGACGAGCACCTTCCCGGTCCCAAAGAGCGGCAGCCAGCGGGAGCGAAGCTGGGCCTCCGCCTCCCTGCAGGCCGAGGCCGGCAGCTCCTCGCAGCCGATCTCAAAGAGGAGGCTCGGCATTCTTCTCCACGTAGAGCTGCGCGACGCGGCGCGCGAGGTTGCGGACGCGGCCGATGTAGGCGGCCCGCTCGGTCACCGAGATCGCGCCGCGCGCGTCGAGCAGGTTGAACGTGTGCGAGCACTTCAGCACCTGGTCGTAGGCGGGAAGAGGGAGCTCGCGCTCGATCAGCTGCCGGCACTCGGTCTCGTGCTCCTCGAAGCGACTCGTGAGGATGTCGACCGGCGCGACCTCGAAGTTGTAGATCGACCACTCCCGCTCGCTCTCCCGGTAAACGTCGCCCCAGGTGACTCCGGGCGCCCACTCGAGGTCGAGCGCTGAGCTCTTGCCCTGCAGGAACATGGCGAGGCGCTCGAGGCCGTAGGTGATCTCCGCCGGGACGAGATCGAGCTCGAGGCCCCCGAGTTGCTGGAAATACGTGAACTGGGTCACCTCCATCCCGTCGCACCAGACCTCCCAGCCGAGACCCCACGCGCCTAGCGTCGGTTGCTCCCAGTCGTCCTCGACGAGCCGCACGTCATGCTTCTTCGTGTCGATGCCCACCGCCTCGAGCGAGGCGAAGTAGAGGTCGAGCACGTCCTCGGGGGCGGGCTTCAGGACGACTTGGTACTGAAAGTAGTGCTGAAAGCGGAACGGGTTCTCGCCATAGCGCCCATCAGTCGGCCGGATAGCAGGCTCCACGTAGGCCGTCTTCCAGCCGCCGGGCCCGAGCGAGCGCAGGAAGGTGGCCGGATTCATCGTTCCCGCCGCCACCTCGGTGTGGTACGGCTGCATGATCACGCAGCCGTAGTCCGCCCAGTAGCGCTCGAGCGAGGCGATCGTCTCCTGGTAGGTCGGAACCGCCACTCAGGCTCTTTGCGCGAGCGTTCGGAGCCGGAAGCCGCCGTGGTATTCGTACGAGGACTCGATCAGCGCCAGGCATTCGCGCAGGCCGCGCACCGGCGAAGCGGGCTCTCGGGCGCCCGCGAGCGGCCGCTCGAGGAAGCCGCGAACGGTCTCGAACCCTTCGGCTGAGATGGCGATCGAGCCGGCTCCACATTCGACGCAGACGCCGCCGCCGGCCTGCGGGGAGAAGCCCACGAGCGCCTTCTCTTCGCCGCAGGACGCGCACCCGGCCAGGTGAGGCAGGTACCCCGCGAGCCAGAGCAGCTTGAGCTGGAACGAGAGCGCGAGCGGCTCGAGCGCGGGTTGAGCCGGAAGCGGAGACTCGACGTCGTCGAGCAGGTCGAGGAAGCGCGTGAGGGCGTTGAATGCAGGCGCGTTCGCCTCCTGCTCGACGAAGAGCCGGAGCATCGCCTCGAGCCCGATGTGTCCGACCCCGAGCCGGTAGCCGTCGCTGCGAGAACGCTCGTGCGAGTGCACGAGATCGGCTCCGCGCACGGTGTACAGCTCGCCGCGGCCCTCGTGGAGCATGAGCTCCGCGTGGCTGAAAGGCTCGAGACGGGCGCCGAAGCGGGATTTCGTCTTGCGGACGCCCTTGGCGATCGCCCCCACTCGGCCGCGCTCCAGCGTGTACAGGTGGAGGACGCAATCCGCCTCCGAAAAGCGGATCGAGCGCAGGACGACAGCCTCCGTCTTCACCGTGCGCGACGACACGAGGCGAGTCTAGCCGCCGCTCCGGTGGAATCTGGCGCCGTTTGGGTACGTTGAAAAGAAGAGTGGCCCGAATTCAGATGTATACGACCGCCTGGTGCGGCTATTGCGTCCGCGCCAAGGTCTTGCTCGACGAGCGCGGCCTTGCCTACGAGGAGGTGCGGATGGACGACGACCCGGCCTTCCGGCAGAAGCTGCTCGACCTCACCGGACGCTGGACCGTCCCTCAGATCTTTATCGACGGGGAGGCGATCGGCGGCTATACCGAGCTCTGGCACCTCGACCGCGAGGGCCGGCTCGACGAGCTCGCGGCATAACGAGGCTCCTAAGCCGCCGGCGAGAGACGCTCGGCGAGGTATTTGATCCCGAGCGGATAGCGGTACTCGATCGCCATGTGCGTCGCGTCGAAGAGCTCGAAGTGCAGGTGCGTGACCCCGATCTCGGCGAGCGCCCGCCGAAACGCCTCCGCCCCGAGATCGAGGTAGAACTCGTCGCGCTTCCCGGCATCGACATAGATCGCCTTCAGCGAGCGAAGCGCGTCCGCGTGGGTCCGAGCCATGCGCACCGGGTCCCAGGCGAGCCAGCGTTCCCAGATCTTCGGAAGCAGCTCGCCCGTAGCCGGGTCGAACGGCAGCTGGACGGTGCCATCGGGATCGGCCGAGTAGCAGGCCGCCATGCACCAGGCGTCCAGGAGCTCGTGGTCGGTTTCCTTCGAGAAGGCCGGTCGCGAGCGGAAGTCTTCCCAGAAGCGCTCGTACGACCCGCCGTACTCGTCGCGGAGAGCCCGGACGACCCGTGGGAACTCGAGGAGGTAACACGTCTCGAAGAGGGCGTCGCCCGCATGGGTGGCCAGGCCGCCGAAGAGATCGGGACGCAGCATCGGTGTGATCATGGCCCCGTAGCCGCCTGACGACTTGCCGGCAATGCCGCGGTGCCCGGGGGCCGCAAGCGTCCTGTAGCGCGCGTCCACCCACGGCAAGACCTCGTCGCAGAGGAAGGTGTGGTAGTTCCCCGTCGCCGGCGAGTCGACGAACTGGCTTCCACCGAGCGACGTCCAGCAGTCCACGAAGACGACGAGGACCGGAGGCACCTCGTCGTGTACATACATTTCGTCCAGAAGCTCGGGGAAATTGCGTCGAAATGGCGTGCGGTTCCGCCACATGTCGAGCTGTCCGGTGAGCCCCTGGATGACGTAGATCGAGGCGTAGCGGCGGTCGGGCTCCTCGTCGTAGCCGGACGGCAGGTACACCCAGACCGGACGCTCGTGCGGATCGCCGAGCGCGTTTCCCCGCAGCGC
The DNA here is from genome assembly GCA_039931575.1 of Gaiellaceae bacterium. Lineage (GTDB taxonomy): Bacteria > Actinomycetota > Thermoleophilia > Gaiellales > Gaiellaceae > DATEOR01. The sequence continues at coordinate 11,428 of JBDTRS010000013.1, read as the reverse complement.
CTCGCTCTCGATCACCGCTTCGTCGAAGCGGCCGTGCGGCTCGAAGGACCAGGGCTCCATGCGCCGATCCTAGCCGGGGTCGTGCGGCTGGCACTGCGGGCAGAACCATGTCCCGCGGCCGCCGACGCGAATCTTCTCGATCGGAGTGCCGCAGCGTTCGCACGGCTCACTTCCGCGCCCGTAGACGCGGAACTCGTCCTGCATGCGACCGCGCGCGCCGCCGGGATCGCGGTAGTCGCGGAGGGTCGCTCCCCGCCGGGCGATTCCCATCTCCAGCGCCGCTCGAATGGCCTTGCGCAAGCGGGCGATCTCTTCGGGGGCCAGCGAGCCGGCAGGCCGGAGCGGGTGAATTCGTGCCCGCCAAAGAGCTTCGTCGGCGTAGATGTTGCCGACGCCCGCGACCGCACGTTGATCGAGCAGCGCCGCCTTCACCGGCGCTCGCCGCCCTGCGAGGGCCTCGGTCAGAGCGCGCGTCGTGAAGCCGCGCTCGAGCGGCTCGCGCCCAAGCCGGCGCGCTGCGAAGTACTCGTCGAGCTCGCCCGGCTCGAGCAGCGCCCAGGTACCGAAGCGGCGAACGTCGCGGTAGGCGACGTCCGACCCGTCGTCTAACCTGACAACAGCCCGTCGGTAGGGATCGGCTTCGAGGCCACCACGGGCCGGATGCTCGACGTTCCCCGTCATTCGCAAATGAACAAGGAGGTGCCGCCCGCTCTCGAACTCGAAAACCAAATACTTGCCGCGCCGCAAGACCCGTGTGATGCGCTCGCCCTCGAGAGCCGCAGCGACGGCCTCCGGCGGATCGGGCCGCGTCAGCCGCGGATCAACGATCTGGACCCGCTCCAGTCGCCGTCCTTCCAGGCGTGGCGCGAGCCGCGCACGGATGGTCTCGACCTCGGGTAGCTCCGGCACGCTCCTCGCCTGCCCGTCAGGCGATGACGTCGAGCACGATCGGGCGCTCTTCGGGAGGCTTCGGGCCGATGCGATAGGAAGCGGTCACGTCCGCGACGGCTTGCTGGGCTGCGCCCTGGGTAGGCGCATGGACCTCGGCCACCGGCTGGCCGGCTTGGACAGCGCTGCCCCGCTTGGCCAGGCAGACGATTCCGACCGCGTGGTCGATCGAGTCCTCCTTGCGGAGTCGGCCTGCGCCGAGGCGGAGAGCCGCCTCGCCGACGGCGGTCGTTGCGATCGCCTGCACGAAACCGCTCTCGCCGGCGAGCACGGGCTGGACGATCGGAGCCGTTGGCAATGCCTCGAGTTCCGGGTCGCCTCCCTGTGCGCGGATCCAACGCTCGTAGGACTCGAGCGCGGTGCCGCTGGCGAGCGCCTCTTCGGCCCGCCGGCGACCCTCGGCCTGGTCGACGCCGAGGTCCGACAGAGAGAGGAGGTGCGCCGCTGCGCCCAGAACGAGCTCGACGAGGTCGGGAGGGCCCTCGCCCCGGAGTGTCGCGACCGCCTCGCGGATCTCGAGGGCGTTTCCGACGGACCGCCCGAGGGGCTGGTCCATGTCCGTCAGCTCGCAGACGACCTGCCGGCCTGCGCGCACGCCGAGCTCCCGCATCGCCTCGGCCAGCTCGCGGGCAGAGTCGAGCGTCTTCATGAAGGCCCCGTCCCCCACCTTCACGTCGAGGACGATGGCGTCGGCTCCGCCGGCGATCTTCTTCGACATGATGCTCGACGCGATCAACGGGATGATGTCGACGGTCGCGGTGACGTCTCGGAGCGCGTAGAGGCGCTTGTCCGCGGGCACGAGCTCGGCGGTTTGACCGATGATCGCGAGGCCGATCTCGCGGACCTGGGCCAGGAACGCCTCGATGTCGAGCTCGACGCTGAAGCCGGGAATCGACTCGAGCTTGTCGAGGGTGCCCCCGGTGTGGCCGAGGCCCCGCCCGCTCATTTTGGCGAACGGGACGCCGCAGGCTGCGACAACCGGGCCGAGGGCAATCGAGGTCTTGTCTCCGACGCCCCCGGTCGAATGCTTGTCCACCACCTTGCGCCCGAGCGACGAAAGATCGACCGTCTCGCCGCTCTGAACCATCGCGTCGGTGAGCGCGTGCGTCTCTGCATGGCTGAGCCCCTTGAAGTAGACCGCCATGCAGAAAGCGGCCATCTGGTAGTCGGGGATCTCGTCTCGCGAGTAGGCGAGGACGAGGCCGCTGATCTCGTCCGCCGAGAGCTCCTTGCCGTCCCGCTTTCGCTGGATCAGCTCGGCCGGGCGGATCGCGGCCGCCGGGTCGGCGGCGGCGGTCACTGCTCCACGATCGGCGTGCCCGGAATGCCGCGAGACGGGGGCTTGCCACCGAGCCAGGCGTTCACGGTCGCGCCCACGTCCGCGAACTCGCCCTCGTGGACGGCACCTTCCGCACTGCGCCGTTCCACGTAGGCCAGGAGCAGCGCGTGCTCCCGCGAGTGGTCGGTCGAGGGTGTCGTCGGATCGCAGCCGTGATCGGAGGTGAGGATGAAAAGATCCTGCGGCCGGAGCGCGTCGAGCAGGTCTGGAATCCTCCGGTCGAAGTCCTGCAGACAGCGATGGAAGTTCACCGGGTCGTTTCGGTGGCCCCAGAGCATGTCGGTCTCGACCAGGTTCACGAAGATCAGGCCTTCCTCCACCTCGCGCAACAGGGCCTCCGTCTTGGTGATGCCGTCGATGTTCGACTTCGTCGTCTCGGAGTGATCGATGTCGACCCCGGCAAAGATGTCGTGGATCTTCCCGACGCCGTAGACCTGTTTGCCGCTCTCACGGATGAGCGTCAGGTAGTTGGGCTGGCGGGGACGCAGCGACCAGTCGTGTCGGTTTGGAGTGCGCGTGTAGTTCCCCGGCTCGCCCACGAACGGGCGCGCGATCACGCGGCCGACCGCGTTCTTGCCCGTCAGGATCTCGCGAGCGATCGCGCAGGCGGCGTAGAGCTCCTCGAGCGGGATGGTCTCCTCGTGCGCCGCGATCTGGAAAACCGAGTCGGCGGACGTGTAGACGATCCACTTCCCCGTCTGCTGGTGCTCCTCGCCGAGCTCCTCGATGATCTCCGTGCCCGAGGCCGCCTTGTTTCCGAGGACACCGCGGCCCGTGCGATGGGCGAACTCCTCGATGATCTCGAATGGGAACCCGTGCGGGAACGTCGGCATCGCCTCGGGCGTGACGATCCCCATGAGCTCCCAGTGGCCCGTGGTCGTGTCCTTTCCCTTGGAACGCTCGAAGAGCCGACCGGCGACGGCGGCGGCGCGCGGCTGCGGAGGGCAGCCGGCCAGCTCCTCGATGTTCCCGAGGCCAAGCTGCTCGAGGTTGGGGAGGTCAAGGCCGCCGACCGCCTGGGCGACGTTGGCAAGCGTGTTCGACCCCTCGTCGCCGTAGTCGGCCGCGTCGGGCAGCTCGCCCGCCCCAACCGCGTCCAGCACGATCACGCAGGCGCGCGGCATCGGGCTATTCTACTTCGGGTATGGGAACCGTCCTCGGGCTTTTCGGCATGGCCGTCTGGATCGTCGCTGTGATCGCGCTGGCCGCGGGGATGACGTATGCCGTCGTGAAGATAACGCCCGAGCGGGAAGAGAAGCCCGCCGCTCCGGAAGGCTAGACCGGCTCGAGCGGCAGCACGCCGTCGAGTGGCGAGTACACGAGGCCGTGGGCCTCCGCGATCGCCTCGTAGGTGAGCTTGCCTTCGAAGACGTTGACGCCGCGGGCGAGCGCCCGGTTGACCGCGATCGCCTCGCGGACCCCGCGGTCTGCGATCAGCTCGACGTACGGGAGAGTGACGTTCGTGAGCCCGGCTGTCGAGGTGACGGGCACGGCACCCGGCATGTTCGAGACGCAGTAGTGCACGATCCCGTCGACCTCGAAGATTGGATCCGAGTGCGTCGTGGGATGCGACGTCTCGAAGCAGCCGCCCTGGTCGATGGCGACGTCGACGAGAACCGCGCCCCGCTTGAGCCCCGGGAGCATCCCGCGCGTGATCAGCTTCGGAGCGCGCGCGCCAGGGATGAGAACCGCGCCGATGACGAGATCGGCGTCCGCGACCGCCTCGTCGATTGCGAGCTGGTTCGACATCGCGAGCGTGATGCGCCCGTCGAGCATCATCTCGAGGTCGCGCATGCGCTGCACCGACTTGTCCAGCACCCACACGTCTGCCTGCATTCCGACCGCGATCAGCGCGGCGTTGTAGCCGACGATCCCGCCGCCGAGGACGATCACCTTGGCCGGCGGAACGCCTGGCAGGCCGCCGAGCAGGATGCCCCGGCCGCCCTGCGACTTTTCGAGCGCCCAGGCGCCCATCTGCGTCGCCAGGCGTCCGGCAACCTCGCTCATGGGAGCGAGCAGCGGCAGCTGGCGATCGTCCGTCTCCACGGTCTCGTAGGCGATGCAGATGGCGCCGCTCTCCAGCAGTGCTCGCGTTAGCCCTTCGTCGGCGGCCAGATGGAGATACGTGAAGAGCACCAGGCCTTCGCGAAGGCGGCTGTACTCCTCGGGCAGTGGCTCCTTGACCTTGAGTACGAGATCGGACGTGTCCCAGACCTCGTCGGCCGACCCGATGGAGGCGCCGACGGCTTCGTAGGCCGCGTCGGGAAGGGCGCTTCCCTCCCCCGCGCCGCGCTCGACGAGGACGTCATGGCCTCGCTCGGACAGCTCGCGCGCGCCCGCGGGCGTGAGCGCCACGCGATGCTCGTCGGGCTTGATCTCTCTTGCAACGCCGATCCGCACGGGTTGGGAAGGCTATCTCACGCGAGCAGGCCGGCAGCCACCCGGCCGGCCGCGAAAGCAGTCTCGAAGAACCTGGGATCCTGGTCGGCTCCCCGTCCCATGTGTGAAAGAGGGAGCCCGGCGCAGGCCTCGCGCCAGCCCGCGGTGTCGGCTCGGGTGAGGGCGCGACCCTCGAGTCCCTCCGGGATCTCCCCCCCGGCCGGCCAGCCGATCTCCGCATCTGGGGCAAGCGCCAGAACGGCGCGCGTATGGTGGGAGAGACCGCGGTGGCGCGCGCGGTCGTCGCCCTCCGAATACCGCACCGCCAGAACCGGCCTGCCTCCAAGGAGCCGCGCCGTCGTCACCGCTTCGGCCGCCGCGAGGCCTCCGTGGCCCCACGGGCTCGCCGTGCCGACGATTCCGGGCCCGACGGAGCAAACCGCGGCAGCGAATCCGGCCTCCGCGGCCCAGGTGAGCGCCGAGGCGGTCGAGACGCACGCTACGTCTCCGTCGACGCATGCCCCCACTGCCACGGCCGTCTCGACGAGGCCGCGCTCACGCAGTGCGCGGACCGTGTCGGAGAGCGAGACGGGCAGCGCGCCGCCGGGTAGCTGCAGGTAGGCGACCCGCACCCCTGCGCCGAGCCCCGCGCAGACGGGCGCAACCTGGCTGTGCAGCGAGCAGCAGAGCACCGGCATGCCGTCGAGCGTTTCCGCTCCGGGACCGTCCTCCTCCGCGTGGCGGACCGCGTGCTGCATGGGCGTGTACGGGAGCTTCATTACGTGGGCGCCAGGCTCCGGGTCAAGATCGAGGCCGCGCGTCAGGTTCGCGTAGAGGACGTCGAAGCCGCCCGAACCCAGGGCGAGCTCGAGCGCCTGCACGTTCACGACCACCTCGTCCCCGAGCGCGACGGGCCCGGTCAAGCGCGGATAGGCGACGCAGGCGCGCCCGTCGACTTCGAGCCGGACCAGCCCGTCGTGCCGTTCCGTGACCGCGGTCACGCTGCCGCGGCGGAGGCTAAGCAACGCGCGCGGCCTCGACGAGCTCGAGCGTGACCCCGAGCATCGTCTCGAGATCTTTCGCGGCGATGTGCTCCTCCGAGGTGTGGACGCGCATCATCCCGTTGGCCAGGTTCACACACGGGACGCCGCGCGCGTTGAAGACGTTGGCATCCGCGCCGCCGCCGACGTCGATCGGTCGTGGCTCGAGCCCGGCTTGTCGAAGCGCGGAGGTCGCGAGCTCGAAGACAGGGTCGTCGGGCTTGAACCGATAGCCCGCGTAGGTCTCAGAGATGCTGGTCTCGACCTCGCACTCGGCCACCCCCGCGGCGAACGTGAGCGCGTCGAGCATCTCCTGGACGAGCTCGACCAGCTTCCGCTCGTCCCGCGACCGGGCCTCGGCGACGAGGACGCATCGCTCGGGGACGACGTTTCGGGCCGTGCCGCCCTCGATCCGCCCCACGTTCGCAGTCGTCTCCTCGTCGATGCGGCCAAGCCTCATGTCCGCGATTGCCCGTGCCGCGGCAACGACCGCCGAGCGTCCTTCTTCGGGAGCGAGGCCCGCGTGGGCCGCGCGCCCCTTGAAGACGACGTCGATGGTGCGGCCGTACGGGGCCGAGCGCACGACTCCGCCCACCGGGCCCGAGCAGTCGTAGACGAAACCCATCCCCGACTGCAGGAGCGTGTGGTCGAAGGCCTTGGCGCCCTCCAGCCCGGTCTCCTCGCGAACGGTGAACAGGAGCTCGACGCCGGCATGGCGCCGCCCTTCCGAGAGCAGGAGCCGGGCCGCCTCGAGCAGGACGGCAACCGTGGCCTTGTTGTCGGCGCCGAGAATCGTCCCGGCGGCGTTGCGCACGACGCCGTCGTCGCCGACCACGGGCTCGATAGGCCCCTCCGGAGGCACCGTGTCCATGTGGGCGCAGAGGAAGATGGAGCCGCCGCCGTTTCTCTCCGTCGGCTCGAGGCGGGCGAGCAGGTTTCCGGACTCGTCGCCTTCGACCGCGAGTCCGAGATCGCCGAGATACGTGCGGACCCGTTTCGCGACCTCCTCCTCCGAGCCCGAAGGGCTGGGGACGGCCGCCAACTCGAGGAAGAGGTCGAGCACGCCGGAAGCCCAGGTCGCTGCCATGCGCCCGATTTTAGGAGGGCTTGACGAAACGCAGCGCCGTACCGAGCGACGTTCCGCGGGAGTTAGCGAGCTGCGGTCTCGGCGACGGTGCTGCGCGCGCGGGCGCGCTCGAGCGCCGCGCCGACGAAATCGCGGAAGAGCGGCGCCGGGCGAGTCGGACGCGACTTGAACTCCGGGTGGAACTGGCTCGCCACGAACCACGGATGATCGGGGAGCTCGACGATCTCGACGAGACGTCCCTCCTGGAAGGTGCCCGAGATGACGAGTCCGGCCTCGACGAGACTTGGCCGGAAGTGGTTGTTGACCTCGTAGCGGTGCCGGTGGCGCTCCTGGATGACCGTCTCGCCGTAGGCCGCGTGCGTCCGCGTGCCCTCGACGAGGTCGACCGCGTCGGCGCCGAGCCGCATCGTGCCGCCGAGGTCCTCGATCTCCTTCTGCTCGGGCAGCAGGTCGATGACCGGGTACGGCGTCTCCGGGTCCATCTCGGTGGAGTTGGCGCCGTCGAGCCCCACCACGTTGCGGGCGAACTCGGACACGGCCACGTGCATGCCGAGGCAGATGCCGAGATAGGGGATCCCCCGCTCGCGTGCGATCCGGCAGGCGGTGATCTTCCCCTCCCACCCACGCGAGCCGAAGCCCCCGGGCACGAGGACGCCGTCGGCACGTTCCAGCTCGCGAGCGGCTTCTTCCATGCTCATCCCCTCGGCATCGACCCAGCGGACGTGGACGTTGGTGCCGTGCTGGATGCCTGCGTGCTTGAGGCTCTCGTGCACCGACAGATACGCGTCCTGGAGCTTCACGTACTTGCCCACCAGGGCGATCTCGACGTCGCCTTCCCGGCGGGCGATGCGCTCGGCGAGATCCTCCCACTCCCCGAGCTCCACGGGCCCGTCGGGGAGGTCGAGCTTCTGGCAGACGAGCGTGTCGAGCCCCTCGTTGCGAAGCGCCTGCGGTACGAGATAGACGTCGCTCACGTCTTCGTTCGCGATCACGGCCTCGGGATCCACGTCGGCGAAGAGCGCGATCTTGTCCCTGATGTCGCGCGAGAGCGGCTCGTGCGAGCGGCAGACGACGATGTCCGGGTGGATACCGATGCGCCGCAGCTCGTTGACCGAATGCTGTGTCGGCTTCGTCTTCAGCTCCCCGGCGGTCTCGATGAACGGGACGAAGGTGACGTGGAGATAGAGGACGTTCTCCGCTCCGACCTCGCGCCGGAACTGCCGGATCGCCTCGAGGAAGGGCAGCGACTCGATGTCGCCGACGGTGCCGCCGATCTCGGAGATGACGACGTCGGTGTCGCTCGTCGCCGCCTCGCGGCGGATGCGGTCCTTGATCTCGTTCGTGATGTGCGGGATCACCTGGACTGTGGAGCCGAGGTACTCGCCCTTGCGCTCCCGCCTGATGACGGAGTTCCAGATCGACCCGGACGTGTGGTTCGCGTTCCGCGAGAGGTTCTCGTCGATGAAGCGCTCGTAGTGCCCGATGTCCAGGTCTGTTTCGGCCCCGTCCTCCGTGACGAAGACCTCACCGTGCTGGAACGGGCTCATCGTGCCCGGGTCGACGTTGATGTAGGGGTCGAACTTCTGTACCTGGACGCGCAGGCCGCGCGCCTTCAACAGGCGCCCGAGCGAGGCGGCCGTGATCCCCTTGCCGAGGGACGAGACCACGCCGCCCGTCACGAACACGTACTTCGTCGCGCGGGCTCTCATCTAGACGCGTCCCAACTCGTCGAGCTGCGAGAGGCCGGGAGTGCGCTCTATGAGCTCGCCGAGCGAGCGGCGCTCTCCAAGGAGATTCAAAGCTACGACCCCTGCCACAGCGGCCCAGCGACCCCGTCCGTGGAATCTGCCCACGGACTTGAAGCCTAGCAGGGCTCCAAGAGCATTCGATCCGGCGTCCCCCAGCATCACTCTCTCGCGGAGATCGTAGGGAAGAAGCAGGACAGCGAGGCCGACCGGCGCGTCGAGCGCCACCGCGGTGGCCAGATAGGCCTTGAGGGCGCGGCCGGGCTTCGTGTCGAGCTGGTTGAGGAGGTTTGCGGAGGCGCCGACGAGGAGCGCTGCCGAGAAGCTGCGGGTGCGGAAGAGGGCGACGAGCGGAATCCCCAAGAGTTTCAGGACGCCCGTCGAGCGGCCTGCGGCCAGATGGGCGCGGAAGCCGCGCTCCTTGCCGCTCCAGAGGTCGTCGGCGAGGCCGATGAGGGCCACAGCGGCGACGGCCGGGTCGCGGCGCAGGCCGGTTACCCAACCGACGAGCGGGAGACGCAGGCCCCGGTGGTTGACCGCGAGCGGACCGGCGGCCAGGAGCGCGTCGACCAGCTGGCGGCCGCGGTGCGCGAAGCCGGCCGCGTCCCGCCCGGTCGCGCGGTGGTCGAGATCGACCGCGACCTCCTCGACCTCGAGGCCAGCTTGCAGCGCGTCGATCGTCATGCGCAGCTCGCAGCCGAACCCGGGCGCGAGTGGGAAGCAGGCCGCCCGGGCGCGCTCGCTCACCTTGCGCTGGCCTGAGAGCGGCTCGCGCGCCTCGAACCCGGTGCGCAGCCGTATGAGCTCGTGCGCGACGCGCTTCGCGATCCCGAATCCTCCCCCGATCCGGCGCGTGAACGCGGCCACGGTCAGGTCCGCCTCCCCAGCCGCGACCGGGGCGAGCGAGCCTCTGAGGTCGGCGTCACAAAGGAGGAGCGCCCCAGGCGGCGCAGCGCGCTCCCCGGCCGAGAGCGCTTCCCCCTTCCCGCGCCGTCCCAGACGGATCACCACCGCGCCCGCAGCCTCGGCACGGTCGGCGGTCGCATCGGTGGAGGCCCCGTCGATTACGAGGATCAACGACGCCGGAAAGTCCCCCCGGAGCGAGGTCACCGTCTCGCCGATCGTGTCCGCCTCGTTGCGCGCCGCAACCAGGATCGTCAGGTCGTTAGCCACCCGGGACGGGTACGGAATCGATCGGCGGGGACACGCCGTCGCTGGCCGAGTCCTTGACGCCGTAGTGGCCAGGCTCGGCGCCCGCGAGGATGAGCGCAAGCGCGACCCGGCCGGCAAGCGTCTCGACGTCGTCCACGCTCGAGACGCCCTGCCTGCGGTAGAGGTCGATCGCCGAATCCGTCTCGGGCGTGGTCTCGACTCCGACCACCGGAACCCCCGACTGCTGGAGGCCTGCGAGCAGGCCCTCGAGAAGGCTCTGGGTCGCGCGAGCTTCCTGCTCCTGTTCGGCGGAAGGATCCTCGGGGGGAATCCAGGACTGGACGACGATGGCGCCGTCGACCTGCGGCAGTGTCGCCCCCAAGCGCTCCTCGATCAGCGTGCTCGAGAGAGCGCTCCAAAGCGGCGTTCCGCCTCCCTCCACGAGCTCGCGGCCGAGCGCGTCGCCGAGGTCGGCGAAGTCGTCGCCGCCCGTCGCGAACTGGGCCAGCTCCTCATTGCCGTTGAGCGCGCCGTCGAGCTCGAGAGCGTCCACGGGCGTGTCGAGCGCGATCAGGCGCACCGGAGCGCCGGCACCCGCGTCGGCGAGGGTGCGCTCGATGGCCGACCGGACGCTTCCCTCAACCGGTCCGAAGAAGAGCACCGCAAAGCCTCGGCCGTCGAGGCGGCCCTCCATCAGGGCCGGGTAGGTGAGCTCGAGGAGCTTCTCGGCGGCCTGGCTTCGCCGTTCGATTACGTCGACCCGAGCGCTCGACTCCTGGACGGCGTTCGCTAGGTCTCGATTCTCCGAGCGGAGAGCGTTGTTCTCGGCGTTCGAGAGCTTCCCGGAGATGGCGACGCCGAGCAGGATGCCGACCGCGAGCGCGATGAAGACGGCCGCGAGCGACGCCAGGTGGTAGCGGAGATCGAACATGGGTTCATTCGCTCAAAGGCTGGAAGCAGTCTGGCAGAGGTCGTGCAGGCGAGCGAGAGCCTGCGGCGGCAGCGAGCGAGCCCCTTCGGCCAACAGGCGCCACCGTGCTCCCGAGACCCAGGCGGTCGCCTTCGTCTGCCCGCCCTCGTCTTCGAGACGGAGGCCCATGTCGAGCCTTTGCGCCAGGTCGTGCCAGGAAAGCTCGCGAGCTGGGGCGACGAGATGGATGAGGATGAGCCCGCTTCCGTGCGGGCGGCGCACGAAACCGGGGCGGCGGCTGCGAACCACGGTCCAGCGCGCGTTCTCAGCCAGGCCGCGGCGATCCGGCTCGACGCCCGTATACCCCGGCCACCAGTCGGGGAGGTGGAATGGCTCGGCCACGAGGGCCCAGACGTCCTCGCGGGACGCGAGCAGCACCCGCGTTGCCTCCTCGGTCACAGTCCGAAAATCGACTGGAGCCGCTGGGCGAGGAGCTCGATGGAGCGCTGGAGGTCGGAGGACGCCGCCACGGCCGCCACGATCGCGCCCAGCCCGCCGAGCGCGAACAGGAGCATCGGGCCCAGACCGGCGCGGCCTCTGAAGAGGCTCGAGACCCCGCGGGCGTCGACGAGCTTGTCACCCACCTTCAGCCGCGTAAAGAACGTGGACGACATGCCGGCACGGTTTCGCTCCAGGAACTCGAGCAGGTTGAAGTGCGTCCCGACCGCGACGATCAGCTCGGCGCCCTTCTCGTGCGCGAGCAGGATCGCGACGTCCTCGCTGATCCCCGGGGAGGGCAGCACGGCCGAGGGGAGCCCCAGCCGGTCG
>JBDTRS010000012.1:0-28687 GCA_039931575.1 Gaiellaceae bacterium | reverse complement strand
CCGCACGGCGCCGTCGCGGAGACGGTCGACCGCACGGGCGTCTATGCGATCCAGACGCCACAGGCGTTTCCCGCCGCCACGCTTCGCCGCGCCCTCGACGGCGAGGGTGACGCGAACGACTGCGCGGGCTTCGTCGAGGCGGCCGGAGGGCGGGTCAGGATCGTCGAGGGAGATCCGCGGCTCGTGAAGGTGACCACGCCGGCGGACCTCGCGTTCGTCGAGACTCTCCTCCTAGTGGAGCGAAAGAACGCAAGCGATGAGTGAGCTGCGAGTGGGGATCGGGATCGACGCGCACGCCTTCTCGGGGGAGGCAAAGCTCGTCCTCGGCGGAGTCGAGTTCCCCGGCGAGGCGGGGCTTGCGGGCCACTCGGACGGCGACGTCGTCGCGCACGCGCTCATCGACGCCGTCCTCGGCGCGGCCGGCCTGGGCGACATCGGCGAGCTGTTTCCCTCCGGCGAGCCCGAGCTGGCGGGAGCTTCGTCGACGGGCCTCCTGGGCCGCGCCTACGAGACCGTTCGCGGGGCTGGGTGGGAGCTCGTGAACGCCGACTGTGTCCTCATCGGGGAGCGGCCCCGGATCGCGCCGGTGCGCGACGAGATGCGGACGCGCCTCGCCGAGGCGATGGGCGTGGACTCGGGCCTGGTGGCAGTCCGGGCCACGACGACCGACGGCCTCGGCTTCACTGGGAGAGGCGAGGGCCTCGCGGCCCAGGCGGTCGCCCTGCTGCGCCGGGCCGGATAGCATCCGAGCCGCATGCCTGACTGGGCGATCTGGGTGATCGTCGCGGCAGCGCTGGCCGGGGGTGAGATGCTGACGGTCAGCTTCTTCCTCGGCCCCGTCGCGCTCGCCGCGGGAGCGGCCGCCATCGTGGCGGCGGCGGGAGCGGGGCTCGGAATCCAGCTCATCGTCTTCGCCGCCGGGGCGATCGCATCGCTCGGCGTCGTCAGGCCGATCGCGCGCCGGCATCTGCGCACTCCTGCCCATCTCCGCACCGGCGCCGCCGCGCTCATCGGCGCGACCGCGGTCGTGACCGAGCGGGTGGACGGCAGCAGCGGTCTCGTCAGGCTCGGTGGCGAGATCTGGTCGGCACGCTCCTACGAAGACGGGCGCGTCTTCGAGCCGGGAACCCGGGTCTCGGTCCTGCAAATCGACGGCGCGACGGCGCTCGTGTCCGACTAAGGGAGATACACATGTCTGCCGGCCTAATCGTCCTGATCGTGATCGCGGCCCTGGTTCTCCTCGTGCTCGCGCGCGCAATCCGCATCGTGCCGCAGGCGCGCGCGGGACTCGTCGAGCGGCTCGGCCGCTACAGCCGTACGCTCGACGCGGGGCTCGCTCTCCTGATTCCGTTCATCGACCGCCTGCGCCCCCTCGTCGACCTGCGCGAGCAGGTCGTCTCCTTCCCACCGCAGCCGGTGATCACCGAGGACAACCTCGTCGTCTCGATCGACACGGTCGTCTACTACCAGGTGACCGACGCGAAGGCGGCCACGTACGAAATCGCGAACTACATCACGGGAATCGAGCAACTCACGGTCACTACGCTCCGAAACGTGATCGGCGGTATGTCCCTCGAAGCCACCCTCACGTCGCGCGACAAGATCAACGCTCAGCTCCGAGGCGTGCTCGACGAGGCGACGGGCAAGTGGGGGATCCGCGTCAACCGCGTTGAGCTGAAAGCGATCGACCCGCCCGGGACGATTCAGGAAGCGATGGAAAAGCAGATGCGGGCCGAGCGCGACAAGCGAGCCGCGATCCTGACGGCCGAGGGCTTCAAGCAGTCGCAGATCCTGACCGCGGAGGGAGAGAAGCAGGGCGCCATTCTGCGTGCCGAAGGGGAGCGCGAGTCTCAGATCCTGCGCGCCGAGGGCCAGTCCAAGGCGATCGAAACCGTGTTCAAGGCGATCCACGAGGGTGACGCTGACCCGAAGCTCCTCGCCTACCAATACCTGCAAGTGCTGCCGCAGATTGCGCAGGGGGACTCGAACAAGGTCTGGATCATCCCGAGCGAGTTCGCTCAGGCCCTCGGCCAGTTCGGTTCGGCGCTCGGTTCGGGAGACGGACGCGATCGAGCCAAATAGGCGCTCGCGATAAGCTTCACGCCGTGCGGACGACGATCGACGAGCTTCTCGCCGACGCTGCCGTCAAGCTCGGCCGGCTCACCGCCGTCGAGGCCTGGGCGGAGACGCGGGCGGGCGCGGTGCTCGTCGACACCCGTTCGCCGGATCAGCGTATGAGCCAGGGCTACGTGCCCGGAGCCGTCCATCACCCGCTCTCGACGCTCCTCTGGCGCCTCGACCCCGAGTGCCCGACCTCGAACGCGAAGATCCCCCTCGACGCGCGAGTCATCCTCATCTGCCGCGAGGGCTATTCGTCGGTGCTCGCCGCTCGCCAGCTGCAGGAGATCGGCTTCGCAGACGCGACCGACGTGGTCGGCGGCGTCGATGCCTGGAAGGCCGCCGGGCTTCCGGTGCTAGGGCAGGCGCACGATCTCGCCCTCGAGCCGAACCAGACCGTCGCGCGCTAGCGCGGCCACCGCGTCCGCATCCAGGGTGCCGGCCGGCCGGGCCTGCTCGGCGACGAGCCGGAGCGTTGCCGCCCGCCTCTGGCGGAACGATCCCTCGAAGCGGCTCTGCCTGCGCAACGGCTCGTAGCGCCGGCCGCGTGAGGGGCAGCCCTCCGCGAGCGGGCACGACCCGCAGCGCGGGATGCGGGCGAGGCAGAGGGTGGCGCCGAGGTCCATGAGCGCATGCGCGGACACGGGCCCGAACTCGCCCGCGGTGCGCTCGAGGACGCGGCGGACGTTCGTGTCCACCGGCAGGACGTCGCCCTCGAGCGCGAAGCGCTCGACCGCATCCGCGGTGTAGCGCCCAACACCGGGAAGCTCGGTCAGGTCGCCCGGCCAGCCCACGGCCGCGATGCGCTCCGCCGCGCGATGGAGGCTGACAGCGCGGCGGTTGTAGCCGAGCCCTTGCCACTCGCGGATGACCTCCGAGCGGGGTGCGACCGCGAGCGCTTCCACGGTCGGCCACCGCTCGAGCCAGGCGAGATAGCGGGGCACGACCCGCTCCACCTGCGTCTGCTGGAGCATCACCTCCGAGACGAGGATGGCGTAGGGGTCGCGCGTTCGGCGCCAGGGGAGATCGCGGCCGGACGCCGCGTACCATTCGAGGAGCCGTTGCTCCAGGCCGTCACGCATCGAGCCGCGCCTCCTCGAGGTCGAGGTCGCGGACGACCCGGCGCATGACGGCGTCGTCGATACGCCTGTTTCGCCGTAGCTCGAAGACGGCATTCCGTTCTGCGTCCAGGAGCTCGCGCATGAGGCGCTGGAAGTCGGCGGAGCGACCCTCGACGACGCCGTCGCTCTCGGGGTCGAAGCGGCTCCGGAAGCGCTCGCGGCGAAAGCCGAACAGGCCGCGCAAGCGTTCGAGCGTGTCGTCCCGGACCCAGTCCTCGTCGGCCAGCTCTTCGAGGCGCGCGAGCGCGGCCTCCGCTGCATACAAGCGTGCCTTCGTTTCCTCCTTCTCCGCCCGCCCTTCGTCCTCGAGGCCGAGCGCCTTGACGACAGCGGGCAGGGTGAGACCCTGGAGGACGAGCGTTCCGAAGATGACGCCGAACGTGAGGAAGATGATCAGCGAGCGGTTGGGAAAGGAATCCCCCGCGTCGGTCGTAATGGGGAGGGCGAGCGCCGCGGCGAGCGAGACCGCCCCGCGCATTCCGGACCAGCTCAGGAGGATGGACGCTTTCCCCGGATTCGGGGTCGGCCTTCTTCGCCGCCGGTACCAGGCCGTGAGGTACGTTCCGGGCACGACCCAGAGGACGCGGGCCGCGATCACCGCCGCGGTTACTGCGGCCGCGTATCCGATCAGCGTCGTCGTCGGGCGGCCCGAGAGGGTGTCCAGGATGACCGGCAGCTGCAGGCCTATGAGCGCGAAGAGCAGCGCGTTCAGGACGAAGAAGAGGATCTCCCAGACGGCGATCCCCTGCAGCCTCGTCTGCGCCGTCGTCAGCTCCGGCGTGTGCCAGCCCATGTAGACGCCGACGGTGACGGCCGCCAGTACGCCGGAGACCCCGGCCGCCTGCGCGGGCAGGTAGGCGAAATAGCCGCTGAGCAAGGAGATCGTGATCTCGAGCGGCGGATCGTCGAGCCGGCGCCGAACCTGGCGGATGCAATAGCCGACACCCAAGCCGACGGCGATCCCCCCGGCGACGTTCAGCACAAAGCTTCCCGCCGCGTCCGCGAGCGAGAAGCTCCCGGTCACGACCGCCGCGATGGCGACCTTGTAGGCGACGAGCGCGGTGCCGTCGTTGACGAGGCTCTCGCCTTCGATGAGCGCCACGAGGCGGCGGGGGAGCCCGAGCCGCTCCGCGATCGCCGTCGCGGCGGTCGGGTCGGTGGGGGAGACGATTGCCCCGAGGACGAAAGCTCCCTGCCAGCCGAGGTCGGGGATCACGAAATGCGCGACCACGGCGACTGCGACCATCGTCGTCAGCACGAGCCCGACTGCCAGCAGGCTGATCGCGCCGGCGTTCTCGCGCAGGTCTCGGAGCGAGGTGAAGAACGCAGCCCCGTACAGGAGCGGGGGCAGGACCGCGATGAGAACGAGGTCAGGGGGAAGCTGGATGGGCGGGACGCCAGGGATGAGGCTCAGCCCCAACCCTCCGACGACGAGCAGAATCGGGTATGGCACCCGGACGACGTTGGCTGCGATCAAGAGCAGCGCGACAGCGACCAGCAGCGCGACGAGAACGAGGCTGTCGTGAGGCGAGAAGGTCATCGCGGTCGCACCACAACGTTAGATTGATCCGATGATTCGTGTCCGTTTCGCGCCGAGCCCGACCGGCTCGCTTCACCTCGGAAGCGCGCTCACCGCGGTCGCCAACCGCCGCTTTGCGGACGACCGCGGCGGCGTCCTCCTGCTCAGGATCGACGACACGGACGCCGAACGGACCGACAAGGAGGCGGAGGCCGGCATCCTGGCCGACCTCGAGTGGCTCGGGATCGGCTACGAGGAGGGGCCAATGCGCCAGAGCGAGCGGGCCGACCGCTATCGAGAGGCGGCAGGCGCGCTGACGGGGACGACCACCGATCCTGACGGCGCCGTGCGCTTCGGGCGCATCACCCTCGTCCGCGCGGACGGACGCCCCACGTACCACCTGGCCACCGTCGTGGACGACGCCGACTTCGGCATCACACACGTCATTCGCGGCAAGGACCACCTGCCCAACCAGCGCCTGCACGAGGAGCTGGCGCGAGCGCTTGGCGTCGAGCCGCCGGAGTACATCCACCACGGCCTCCTGGTCGGCGAGGACGGGAAGAAGCTCTCCAAGCGGCACGGGGCCGCCTCTCTGGCCGACCTGCGAAGCGAAGGGATGCCGGCCGAGGCCGTCCGTGCCTATCTCGAGGAGCTCGGCCTCCCGCGCGGCAACGTGCGGCTCGACTCGGGGCGTCTCCGGAGGCTCGCCGTCGAGGCGATCGGAAAACTGTCCGACGAGGAGCTCGCTGCCCGGGTCGGGGCTCCGCCTGCGGTCGTTCCGGCTCTACGCGGGGCCCGTGATCTTGTGGAGGCGCGCAAGATCGCCGAGTCGCTTCTGACCGCTCCCGCTCCCGCCGCCAGCGAGCACCCGGAGACCCTCGAGCGTTTCCGCGAGCTGCGCGAGCGTGGCGACGACGACCTCGACTCCGCCGCGGCCAAGGAGATCCTGCGCGAGCTGAAAGCCGTCGGAGGAGACTTACGAGCTCTTCGACTCGCGCTCACCGGCGCGGAGCACGGGCCCGAGCTTTGGACGGTGCTCCTCGCGCTTTCCCGCGAGGAGGCGCTTCGCCGGGCGTCCGCGGCCAGCGCGTGAGCTCGTCGCGGATCTCGCCGAAGGTGGCGAGGAAGGCTCTGGCGTGGCCCGTAGGCGGCCCGGCGTCCCGGCGGGTGATCGCGACGATCTCGCGCCGCACGGGCGCCGCGTCGAGGACACCCACCTCCGCCAGCGTCCCGGCCTCGAGCTCGTCTGCCACCGAGGTGTGGGGGAGAAGGGCCACGCCGAACCCCTGCTCGACCATCTTCTTGGCAGCGTCGATATTGTCGAGCTCCATCGTCCCCGCCGGCGAGACGCCGGCCGTCCGGAAGAGCGCGCTCGTCAAGTCGTGGTAGCTCGAAGTCCGATCGAAGAGGATGAGCTGCTCGTCGGCGATCGCCTCGATCCGGATGCGGCCGGCCGCGGCGAACGGGTGGCCGGGCTCGACGACGAGGATGAGGCGGTCCTCGTAGAGCGGCGTGCTGATGATGTCCGGATGCTGGAGCGCCCGGACGAGCCCAAGAGTCACCTGCTCCCCTAGCACCAGGTCGAGGATCTCTTCCGAGTGGCCGGTGCGCACGCTGATCGAGATACGCGGATAGGCCTCCGAAAACCGCTTGAGCAGCGCAGGCAGCACGTAGGTCGACACGGCCGGCGCCGCTCCGACCACGAAGCGCCCGGCCCCGCCGCGCTCGAGCGCGTTCACCTGCATGCGCCCGTCGGTGAGGGTTTCCTGAGCGCGGATTGCGTAGGGAAGAAAGGCGTGACCGGCGTCGGTGAGGCGCATGCCCCGAGGCGTGCGCACGAAGAGCTGGGCACCCAGATCGGCCTCGAGGCCCTTGAGGCGGGCGGTCAGTGCGGGCTGCGAGATGAAGAGCGCGTCGGCCGCCCGGCTGACGCTCCGCAAGCGTGCCGTCTCGACGAAGGCGGTAACCTGGGTCAGGAGCACCGGATATAGATTCTACTGATACCGATGATCGAAATAAACCATTGGGTAAATACCGGAGCCAGGAGTACCCTGGATCTCGATGGAAGCCGCACTCACGTTCGAGGCGGAGGCGAAGGAGCGCGAGGATGCTCCGCTCGTCCCGCGCCGGCTCTCCTATCTGAGCAGCTCCGAGGTCGCGGAGTGCACCTGTCCCGAATGGTGCGAGCGCGACCACGACCGCGATTAGCGGCGCGGTGGAGTCCGTCTCGGTGAAGGGGGTCGAGCTTCGCGCGCCTGTAGATGGGCGGGCCGGGGACATCCTGAGCGACGAGGCGGTCGAGTTTGTCGCGGGCCTGCACCGCAGGTTCAACCCCGAACGCGGGCGGCTGCTCGCGGCACGCGCGGAGCGGCAGCGGCGGATCGATGCCGGCGAGCTCCCCAACTTCCTGTCCGAGACGCGCGAGATCCGCGAGGGCGACTGGCAGGTTGCGCCTGTGCCGTCGGATCTGGAGGATCGCCGCTGCGAGATCACCGGCCCCGTCGAGCGCAAGATGATGATCAACGCGCTCAACTCGGGCGCCCGCTGCTTCATGGCCGACTTCGAGGATGCAAACGCCCCGACCTGGTCGAACTGCGTCGAGGGGCAGGTCAACCTGATCGACGCGATTGCCGGCACGATCGAGCTCGAGACTCCGGACAAGACGTACCGCCTGAACGACGAGACGGCCGTACTGATCCCCCGGCCCCGTGGCTGGCATCTCCCGGAGCGGCATGTCCTCGTCGACGGCGCGCCGGTCTCCGCCAGCCTGTTCGACTTCGGGCTCTATTTCTTCCACAACGCCCGCCGGCTCATCGACGCGGGCTCGGGGCCCTACTTCTACCTGCCGAAGCTCGAGAGCCATCTCGAGGCGCGGCTCTGGAACGGCGTCTTCGAGGCCGCTCAGGACGAGCTCGGGATACCGCGCGGGACGATCAAGGCCACCGTCCTCGTCGAGACGATCCTGGCGGCGTTCGAGATGGACGAGATCCTCTACGAGCTGCGCGACCACTCCGCCGGCCTCAACGCGGGCCGCTGGGACTACATCTTCAGCATCATCAAGAAGTTTCGCGACCGCCCGGAGTTCGTCCTCCCGGACCGCGACCAGGTGACCATGACCGTGCCGTTCATGCGCGCTTACTCGGAGCTCCTCGTCAAGACGTGTCACCGGCGTGGCGCTCACGCGATGGGCGGGATGGCGGCCTTCGTCCCCAGCCGGCGCGACCCCGAGGTGAACGAGACCGCTCTCGTCAAGGTGCGCGAGGACAAAGAGCGCGAGGCAGGCGACGGGTTCGACGGCACCTGGGTCGCCCATCCCGATCTCGTCCCGGTCGCGACCGAGGTCTTCGACCGTGTCCTCGGGGACCGTCCCAATCAGGTCGAGCGCCGCCGGGACGAGGTCTCGGTCGAAGCGAGCGACCTGCTCGACGTTCGCATCCCAGGAGGCGAGGTCACCGACGCGGGGATCGAGAACAACGTCAGCGTCGGCCTCCAGTACGTCGAGTCCTGGCTGCGCGGCGTCGGCGCCGTCGCCATCTACAACCTGATGGAGGACGCCGCGACCGCGGAGATCTCGCGCTCGCAGATCTGGCAGTGGGTACGACACGGCGAGGTCGACGAGGCGCGGGTGCACGACTTCGAGGAGACCGAGCTGGAGCGCCTGCGCGACGGCGGCCGCTGGAACGAGGCGCGCACCATCTTCGAGCAGGTCGCGCTCGGCGACGAGTTCGTCGAGTTCCTCACCCTGCCCGCCTACGACTACCTGGACTGAGGAGGCCCGAAATGGATCGCTGGGACGGAATCGAGCGGCTCTACTCCGAGCAGGAGGTGGAGCGTCTCCGCGGCACCGTCCGCGTCGAGCACACGCTCGCCCGGCTCGGCGCCGAGCGCCTCTGGACGCTCCTGCAGGAGGAGGACTACGTCGCCGCCCTCGGAGCGATGACCGGCGGCCAGGCGGTGCAGGCGGTCAAGGCGGGGCTGAAGGCGATCTATCTCTCGGGCTGGCAGGTCGCGGCCGACGCCAACCTCGCCGAGCAGGTCTACCCCGATCAGAGCCTCTATCCGACGACGAGCGCGCCGGCGCTCGTTCGCCGCTTGAACAACGCGCTTCGCCGGGCCGACCAGATCGAGGCGGCCGAGGGCGCGAACGACCGCTACTGGCTCGCACCGATCGTCGCCGATGCAGAGGCCGGCTTCGGCGGCCCGTTGAACGCGTTCGAGCTCATGAAGGCGTTCATCGAGGCGGGTGCGGCCGGAGTCCATTTCGAAGATCAGCTGGCGTCCGAAAAGAAGTGCGGCCACCTCGGCGGCAAGGTGCTCGTCCCGACGAGCCAGTTCGTGCGCACGCTCACCGCGGCGCGGCTCGCCGCCGACGTCTCCGGCGTGCCCACCCTGCTCGTCGCGCGCACCGATGCGCTGAGCGCGGCGCTGCTCACGAGCGATGCCGACGAGCGCGACCACCGCTTCCTCACCGGCGAGCGCACCCCGGAGGGCTATTTCGCGGTCGAGAGCGGTCTCGAGTCGGCGATCGCCCGAGGGCTCGCCTACGCTCCGTACGCCGACCTGATCTGGTTCGAAACGTCCACGCCGGACATGACCGAGGCGGCCACGTTCGCGGAGGCGATCCACGAGCGCTTCCCGGGCAAGCTCCTCGCCTACAACTGCTCGCCGTCCTTCAACTGGAAGCGGCATCTCGGCGACGACGAGATCGCCACCTTCCAGCAGGAGCTCGGGCGCCTTGGCTACCGCTTCCAATTCATCACGCTCGCTGGCTTCCACGCGCTGAACGCCTCGATGTTCGAGCTCGCCAAGGGCTACGCCGCAGAAGGCATGAGCGCCTACGTCCGCCTCCAGGAACACGAGTTCGAGCTCGAGGAGGACGGCTACACGGCCACGCGGCACCAGCGCGAGGTGGGCGCCGGCTACTTCGACCTGGTCGCCCAGGCGATCTCGGGCGGGGAGAGCTCGACGCTCGCGCTCAAGGGGTCGACCGAGGAGGCGCAGTTCCAGCGCTAGCGAGCGCCGTGTAGAGAACGGCGGTCAGGCCGGAAGCGACCAGGATCCACCCGCCGAGCTCGAGCGCCTCCTCGAACGCGGCCTCCACGCGGTCCGGCGAGCTGTCGAACTTCCAGTAGGCTCCGAGCGGCTCGAGCACGACCGCGGCGCCGAGAAGCGCGAGCCCCGCCCAGAGGCTCCGGCGCACGCGGGCCTCGGCTTCCGACGCCACGCGCCAGAGCAGGAGCGCGACGACGGCGAGAAGCGGCAGGTAGACGAAGATGAAGGCGCGAGCCCCGATCTCGTCGGGGAGGTCGAAGCCTCGCTGGACGCGCCAGCCGATGCGCTCGTGGATCTGCGCGACCTCGTCGAGGGAGAGAAACGCGAGCAGCGAAGCGAGCGCGAGGTAGCGGCGTCGGCTTACGGCCAAGACGACGCCGTGCACCAGCGAGGCGAAGGCCGCAGCGAAGGTCGCGCTGGCGCTGGCCCACGTGAACGCGTTTCCCTCCACGTCCACGTTCAGCGGGTCGTAGCGATTGTCGAACGCGAAGGCGTTCACGAGGTCGATCGCCGTTTGCCCACCGACGGCGATCACGGCCAGCCCGATGCCCACCGCGAGGAGCCCGGCCACGGGATCTTCGGACGAGAGGGTTCGGAGACGGTCCATCGCGCTCTCGACAAAGATACGGACGGATGCAGATCTACAACTCTCTCTCGCGCCGGAAGGAGGAGCTGCCCTCGCCGCCCGGCCCGATCCGGATGTATGTCTGCGGGCCGACCGTCTACCAGCGGATCCACATCGGGAACGCGCGGCCGTTCATCCTCTCGCTCTGGCTGAAGAGATGGCTCGAGGCGAACGGCTACGAGATGAAGCTGGTCGAGAACATCACCGATATCAACGACAAGATCTACGCGGCCGCTGCGCGCGAGAAGATCGGAAGTGCCGAGCTCGCCGAGCAGGCCACGCGGTGGTACTTCGAGGACACCGACGATCTGGGGCTCGGCCGTCCCGATGTCGAGCCGCTCGCCACCGAGACGATCCCGGAGATCATCGCCTTGATCGAGGACCTGGTCGGACGCGGGCTCGCGTACGAGTCCGGCGGCGACGTCTACTTCCGTGTGGCGAGCTACCCCGAGTACGGAAGCCTCTCGGGAGCGCAGCCGGACGAGATGATCGCGCAGGAGCCGAGCGACCTGAAGGAGGACCCGCGCGATTTCGCTCTCTGGAAGGCGAACAAGCCGCACGAGGACACGTCCTGGGACTCTCCGTGGGGCCCGGGACGGCCCGGCTGGCACATCGAATGCTCGGCGATGGCCGAGAAGCACCTCGGGCCCGAGTTCGAGATCCACGGCGGCGGCCTCGACCTGCGCTTCCCGCACCACGAGAACGAGCTGGCGCAGTCGCGCGGGGCGGGGCGGCCGTTCGCGCGCTACTGGGCCCACAACGGCATGCTCCAGCTCGCCGAGGACAAGATGTCGAAGTCGCTCGGCAACATCGTCTCGCTGCGCGAGGTGTTGGACGCCTACGGGAGCGAGGCGGTGCTCGTCTTCTTCCTCGGCGCCCACTACAGGAGCCCCCTTGATTACTCGGACGAGGCGATGGAGGCGGCGCGCACCGTGGCGGAGAGCTTCCGCGAGGCCCACAGAGTCGCCGCCACACGCGGAGATGCCCCGGGCTGGGACGCGTTCGCCGCCGCGCTCGACGACGACTTCAACACGCCCGCGGCGCTGGCGCTCATGCATGAATGGCGGGCCGCGGGGCAGCCCGACCTCCTCGCTCGCGCGCTCGACGTTTTCGGCCTGGGAGTCGAAGGCGCCGCGGAAGCTCCCGCCGAGGTGGTCATCCTCGCGGAGGCACGGGCCCGGGCTCGGGCAGAGCGCGACTTCGGCGAGGCAGACCGGCTCCGCGGCGAGATCGAGGGGCGCGGCTGGGAAGTGCAGGACGTGGCCGAGGGCTACCGCCTGATTCCGCGGACGTGACGCGCGAGCTCGTCTACGGGCGCCGGCCGGTGCGAGAGGTGCTCCGGGCCGGACGCCGGCAGATCCTCGAGCTCTTTGCCACGGAGCGCGCGCTCGCCTCCGAGGACTGGCTGCGCGAGACCAAGGGCCTCCGCGTGCGCGTCGAGCGCGAGAGCAAGCTGAACGAGATGGCCGGGAGTCGCGAGCACCAGGGCGTCGTCGCGTTCTGCGAGCCCTACCGCTATGCGGAGGCCCACGATCTCGCCGACGGCGAGCGCCCGTTGCTCGTCTGTCTCGATCAGGTCACCGACCCGCACAACCTCGGCGCCATCTGCCGCAGTGTGGACGGCGCGGGCGCGACCGGCGTCGTCGTCACCGAGCACAAGGCGGCGCGCGTCACGCCTGCGGTCTGCCGCGCCTCGGCCGGGGCGGTGGAGCACGTGCGCGTGGCCGTCGTCGTCAACCTGGCGCGGTATCTCACCGACGTGAAGCGCGGCGATCTGTGGGTGTGGGCCGCGGCGGGCGACGCAGCCACGCCCGTGTGGGCGGCGGACTTCACCACCGGCGCGGCGCTCGTCTTCGGCGCGGAGGGCCGCGGCCTGCGCCCGCTCGTGCGCAAGTCCTGCGACGACGCCTTCGCGATCCCGCTCGCGGGAGCGGTCGAGTCGCTCAACGTCAGCGTCGCCGCGGGCGTGGCGCTCTTCGAGGCTGCCAGGCAACGGAACGGATGACGCCGCGCGGCTCCCTCTCGGCGTTCGGGTCGTTCGGAGTCTTCTGGGGTGCGTGGGCGGTCCTTCTCCCCGCCGTCAAGGAGCAGACAGGTGCGTCCGTGGGCGAGCTCGGCGTCGCCCTTCTCTTCGTGGCGGGCGCTGCCCTGCCGGCCATGCTCCTCACGGGTGTTCTCATCGATCGCTTCGGGCCGCGGGTCCTTCCCGCCGCGGCCGTCTTCTTCGGAGTCGCCGTACTTCTCCCGGGCCTCGCTCAGTCCTTATGGCAGCTGATACTGGCGCTCGCCGTCGTCGGCGCTGCCTCGGGGGCGCTCGACGTCTCCATCAACTTCGGCGCTACGAGCATCGAGGCCTGCGGCGGCGCGCCGATCATGCAGAGGGCGCACGCGTTCTTCTCGGGCGGCTTCCTCGTGGGCAGCGTCTTCGCGGGCTTGGCCCGGGAGGCCGGTGCCCAGCCGGTCGCGATCCTTCTCGCCACTGCAGCCGTGCCGTTCGCCTCCGCCTGGCTGAACCGAGACGCGGTTCGGCTCCCGGCCCCGGGGGAGCGCCGCGCCCCGATGGTCAAGCTGACGCGACCGCTCGTCATTCTTGGGCTCCTATGTGGGCTCGCGTTCGTGGTCGAGAGCGGAATCGAGCACTGGAGCGCACTTTTCCTCGAGACGGAGCTTGACGCTTCGCCCGCCTTCGCGGGCCTCGGACCGGCGTTCTTCGCAGCTGCCATGGTGGCCGGCCGCGGCCTGGGGCAGGGCCTAGGCATTCGTTTCGGGGACCGCACGCTGTTGGCCGGCGGCGCGCTCGTGTCGGGCTGCGGCCTCGCTGTGGTTGCGACCGCGACTGCGGTTCCGGTCGCTGTCGCAGGGTTTTTTCTCGGCGGGGCCGGAATTTCGGTCGCCGCCCCTGTCCTCTTCGGCGCGGCGGGTCGTGGCGCTACCGGGCTGGAGCGCGGCAGCGCGGTCGCCGGCGTGACGACGGTTTCCTACCTGGGGTTCCTGTCCGGTCCGCCCCTGATCGGCCTGGTCTCGGGCGCGCTCGACCTCCGCGCCGGAATTGGGTTGCTGGCCGGCATCGCCGTCCTAACGTCCGTGGCGGCGTCATCCTTACGAGCAGATGCTCTATCTCTTCGACGGGTACAACATCCTGCACGCGGCCGGGCTTCGTGAGCGGGACGAGCTGGTCGACAGCCTGGCGAGCTTCGTGGCGCTGCGCGGGGCGCGCGGCATCGTCGTCTTCGACGGCTTCGGCGAGGACAGGGAGCACGGCTCCCTCGAGGTGCGCTTCGCACCCGAGGCCGACTCGCTGATCGAGCGGCTGGCGGCCGAGCACCGCTCGCAGGAGGAGGTCTGGGTCGTCTCTTCCGACCAGGCGATCCGCGGGACGGCGGGGCAGGAAACACGCCGGGTCTCCTCGAAGACGTTTCTCGCCGAGCTGGGAGGCACGAGCGCCGAAAGCTCGGCCGCCCAGCGCTCTCAGATCGAGGATGCGCTCGACGAGAACACGCGTTCGATCCTCGAACGTTTGCGGCGTAGGCGACATTGATCTTTGCCGGACCGCTTGCTACGATCGTGACCTCAAGTTGAGGGTTAGGGTTGTCGAGGAGAGGCTTTCCTCGGCGCCGGCAGGTTCCAAAGCCCAGGAGGAAAGCCGATGCCCCGCCGCCAGCTCGCCACGGCCCGCCCGCTCGAAAGGACTCAGCGCGAGGTCGAGGACCTACGGCTCGTACTCCGGGTCCGGAACGGCGACTCGACCGCAATGGACACGCTGCTCCGCCGCTATACGGGCTTCGTGCGTCTCAAGGCGAGCTCGTACTTCATCGCGGGGGGCGACTCCGACGATCTCATTCAGGAGGGGCTCGTCGGCCTCTACAAAGCGGTGCGCGACTTCCGGTCCGACAAGGAAACGTCGTTTCGGAGCTTCGCTGAGCTCTGCATCACGCGCCAGATCATCACGGCGATCAAGACTGCGACCCGCTTCAAGCACGCGCCGCTGAACACGTACGTGTCGTTCAGCCACACGCCGGCGGGCCAGGAGGACGGTGACTGCACGCTCGGGGACGCTCTCCCCGGCCCCGGTGTCGACGACCCGGCCGTCTGCGTCATCTCGACCGAGGAGCTGCAGAGCCTGGTCTTTTGCCTCGGCACCGGCCTCTCGCCGCTCGAGAGCGACGCCCTTCGCCACTACCTCGAAGGCAACTCCTACGAGGAAATGGCCGAGGTTCTCGGTTGCGACACGAAGACGATCGACAACGCCCTCCAGCGCGTCAAGCGCAAGGTCCTCCAGCACCAGCAGGGGCGCCAGGTTCTCGATTAGCTACGCTGCGCCAGCGCCGGTGTAGCTCAACTGGCAGAGCAGCGCCTTTGTAAGGCGAAGGCTGGAGGTTCGAGTCCTCTCACCGGCTTGGCGAGGTTCTGCCAATCCCTCGGAATGACGTTGCGCGCAGCCGCGTTTTAAAGGTTGTGCGTACAAGAAACGAGATCCGAAGCGAGCTGGACCAGGCGATTGCGCGACGCGCCGAGCTGTGGAACCGACTCGCAGGCGGATCAGATGCCGAGACGTCGGCCGAGCTCGCTGGCCTCTCGAAAGACATAGACGAGCTCTGGAACGAGTTCCGGACCGTTGGGGTCCGGGACCGCTTCGGCTCGCCCGAGCTCATCCTCACGCGCGCCCGGACCGAGGAACGGCTCGAGCGAGAGTCGCGTCGCGTGAAGGAAGCGGCCTAGCCGGACTTGACGGGCGGTCGCCTGCGGGCGGCCGCCCTTTCTGCCGCGGGGCCTCGCGGTCAGGCGGCTTTGAGGCCGGTGATCTGGTCGGCTGCGAGCGGCATCAGGTACCCGCAGCGCCTGCAGACGACGACGACGACGGCGATCCCGTCCTTCGCGTCCGTGCTGGATGCGATCCGGCACTGGTCGTGGGCGACGCCGAGCTGGCCCACCGCTTTGCAGAGAGGGCACGAGACGACGTAGCGTGAAAGATGGGCCTCGACTGCTGAAACGTCGACGCCTGCCGCGGCTTTTGCCATATCTTCGACCGTAGCCGGGGCTTTTGCCCCGTTCGTCCCCCGTCTGAGCTATTTCAACAATTGTCAACAGTGCGCATCCTCCTCGTCTCCCAGCTGTATCCCGGTCCGGCGGCGCCCGACCTCGGAGTCTTCGTCCGCCAGGTGGCGGATGCGCTTGAGGCGGACGGGAACGAGGTCGTCAGGGTCGTCATCGACCACCGGGGCGGCTCGCCTCTCAAGTACGCGAGCCTCGCGGTGCGCGCAGTCATCGCTGCGCGCCGCTTCGGGCCCGACGCCGTCTACGCCCACTTCCTCTTTCCAGCCGGAGCCGCCGCAGCGCTCGCCGCCCGCGCCGCCGGTGGAGCGAGGCTCGTGCTCACGGCCCATGGCCGGGACGTGCGCAACATTGGAGCGATCAAGGGCGTCGCGACGGCAACGCGAGCGGCAGTCAAGCGCGCGGATGCCGTCATCGCGGTCTCGGAGTTCCTGCGGCGCGAGCTCGAGGCGAAATTGCCCGAGGCTCGCGGGAAAACCGTCGTGATCGACTCCGGGGTGGATCTCGCGCGCTTCCGCCACCGGGATCCGGCGCCGCTTCGGGCGGAGCTCGGCTGGGAAGGCGAAGGGCCCTTCTATCTCTGCGTTGGGACGCTCGACGAGCGCAAGAACGTCAGGCGCCTCGCCGAGGCCTTCGGGCACCTCGAGCGCGGCAGCCTCGTGTTCGCGGGCGACGGGTCGCTCAGGGACGATCTCGCCGGCCGCGAGCGCGTCCGCCTCGTCGGCCGGGTCGGGCACGAGCGTGTGGCCGATTGGATCGCGGCGAGCGACGTCGTCTGCCAACCGAGCCTGATCGAGCCGTTCGGGCAGGTCGTCCTCGAGGCGCTCGCGTCGGAGCGGCCGGTCGTGGCCACGCGCATCGGCGGGCCGGCCGAGCTCGTCACCCCCGAGACCGGGGTGCTGGTCGACCCCGGAAGCGTGGAATCGATCGAGGCAGGTCTCCGCGCCGCGGCCGAGCTTCCTCGTCCCAACCCCGCCGCGCGGGCAATCGCGGAGGCGCATGACGTGAAGCTCCAGGCCGGCCGGGTCGCGGCTGTCCTCCGGGGGGAGGGAGCAGAATGAGCGCGATGCACGTCCATGCCGACGAGAGGTCCGACCGGCGCATCCTCGCGCTCTCGCTCGCGCTCCTCCTCGCCTTCATGGCGGTCGAGGTCGTCTTCGGGATCCTGGCGAGCTCCCTCGCCCTGCTCGCCGACGCGGGGCACATGCTCACCGACGCGTCCGCGCTCGGGCTGGCCCTCTTCGCTTCGTGGGCGGCGTCGCTTCCGGCTCGGGGACGGTGGACGTTCGGTTTCGCGCGGGCAGAGATTCTCTCGGCGCAGGCAAACGGGATCACCCTGGTCGTGATCTCGATCTTCATCGTCTACTCGTCGATCCGACGGCTCATCGACCCGCCGGACGTGGAGGGGCTCGTCGTCACGATCGTGGCAGTGGCTGGGATCGTCGTGAATCTCGGCGTGCTCGCGTTGCTTCGGCGCGCGCGGCGCCAGAGCCTGAATGTGCGCGGGGCTTATCTGCACATCGCCACGGACCTGGCGGCGTTCGTGGGCACCGCCGTCGCCGGAGCCCTCATCCTCGCAACGGGCTGGGATCGCTTCGACCCGTTGGTTTCGCTCTTCGTCGCCGCGCTGATGCTGGCGGCGAGCGTGACGCTTCTCCGCGAATCGGGACAGATCTTTCTCGAGGGCGCGCCTGCGTCGGCGCCGCCGGAAGACGTGGGCGCTGCCATCGCCGGCCATCCCGGAGTCGTGGAGACCCATGACCTTCACGTGTGGACGGTCACCAGCGGCTTCCCCGCGCTCTCCGCTCACGTGCTCGTCGATCCTGGCGCAGACTGCCACCGGATCCGGCTCGAGCTCGAGCGCATGCTGCAGGAGCGATTCGACATCGACCACACGACGCTGCAGGTCGAGCACGTTGCTCCGGCGAGCGGCCTCGAGATCCGCCGGTCACACGCGTGAGCGCGACCGTGACCGTGCTGATCGCGGACGACGACCTGACCCAGGCCGTGATCGCGGCTGCCGGCGAGGGCCAGTCGCTATCCTGAACCGATGCTCGACGTCGTTCTACCCGTCATCCAGGTGCTGCTCTCGGCCTTCCTCATCATGCTCGTGCTCATGCACTCGGGGCGCGACACCGGCTTCGGGGGGATGGGCTTCACGCCGGCCTCGCAGGGCGGCCAGCACATCGTCGAGCGGAACCTGACGCGGCTGACCGTGTTGGTCGGCGCCCTGTTCGGGTTCAACACGATCGCCCTCTTCTACATCCTCTAGTCAGCCGCCGGCGATGGCGCCGACGATCTGGATCGTCTCGCTCCCGGTCAGCTTCGCCTCGACGCCGCCCCGGTCGCGGATATCTGCCCCGTCGACGTAGATGTTCACGAGGTGGCGCAAGTTGCCGCGCTCGTCGAAGATCAGGTTCGAGATCAGGAGCGCCCGGAGCGCCTCGGCAACCGTGGCCGCCTCGACCTCGAAGCGCTTCTCGCCGCCCGCCTCGGCGGCGAGCATGCCCGGCAGGAGGACTACGACCATTCCGCTGCCTCGACCGAGAGGATGGGCGGGAGCTGTGACGCGGCCTCTGACCAGCTCTCGCCGCCGTCGGCCGTCACGAAAACGGAGCCGCTCTGCGTGCCGAAGTAGACGGCCTCGTCGTCGAAGGACGTGCATTCCCGCAGCACGGCGCACCAGGCGGGGGCCGGCAGCCCGTTCGAGGCCAGCTCCCAGCTCGCGCCGGCGTCGCGCGTGCGGTAGACGCCAAGGCGCCCGTCGGGGGTGACGCGACTCTCCGCGCCCTCCTCCGGGATGACGTAGGCAGTGTCCGGATCTGCCGGGTCGAGAGCGATGGGGAAGCCGAAACCGCTCGGAAGGCCGTTGCCTTCGAGGCGCTCCCAGTTTCGCCCATGGTCGTCGGAGCGGTAGACGCCGCAATGATTCTGTTGCCACAGGCGTTCGGGCCGGGCCGGATGGAGGAGCAGCTTGTGCACACACTGGCCGACCTCCGGGAACGTGTCGTTGGGCATGAAGTCCGCTGCGACGCCCTTGTTGGCAGGTGTCCACGACTCGCCCCCGTCCTCGCTCCGGAACGTGCCCGCAGCCGAAATCGCGATGTACATGCGGTTCGGGTCGTCCGGGTCGAGCTGGATCGAGTGGCAGCACATGCCGCCGGCGCCCGGGTTCCACCTGTCCCGGGTCGGATGTCCGACGACCCCGTCCACCGCCTGCCAGGTCGTGCCCGAATCGTCGGTCTTGAAGAGGACGCCTGGCGCGCCGCCGAGCCAGAGGCGCCCATCCTCGCCTTCGCGGCCCGGCTCGACGTGCCAGGTCTTTTCGAGCGTGAGGTCGCTCTCCTCCGGGAGGCCGAGCTCCTCGGCGCGGGTCCACGTCTCACCGCGGTCGACCGACCTGTGCACGGTGGCGCCGTAGACGAAGCTGTTCGTGGCCGCGTAGACCGCGCCGTCGCGCGGGTCCGCGATCGCATGGAAGACCTCCCAACCCCTGAGGAGCGGGCCGGAGACCTCCCAGTCGCGCCGCTCGCCGTTCCCGGAGAGGACGAAGAGGCCCTTGCGCGTGCCGACGAGGACGACCGGCGCCATCTAGAGGCCCGGTGCCGAGCCGGTCCCGACGATCGTGAATGCACTGGTCGCGACCGCAGGCACCTTCGTTCCGAACGGGTAGCGTTCGTCGTAGAAGTCGCTTCGGTTGACGAGGACGACCTCCTCGGAGAGGCCGAGCAGGCCCTCGATCAGCTTGGGGAAGGACGTCGTGAAGCGCAGGTTGACGAGCGGCTTCGTCACCTTCCCGCCCTCGATCCGGAAAGTTCCGTCCCGCGTCATGCCGGTAATGAGGCCCTCGCGCGGATCGACGACGCCGAGGTAGTGGAGACGGGTGACGTAGATCCCGTCGCCGACTCGCTCCGCCAGCTCGTCCGGGCTTGCGTCACCGCCCATGACGCAGAGGTTCAGTGGGAGCGGCCCGAAGCCCTGGGCCGGCGCGGTCAGCCCGTGCCCGGTGGAGACATGGCCTTCGCCGGCTCGTTTCGCCGTGCGCCGGTCCCAGACGACGTCCTTCGCAACCCCGTCCTCGACGATCGTCACGCGCTGCTTCGGCACTCCTTCGAGGTCGAAGGCCTTCGGGAGGCCGGTGGGGTCGAGCCCGTCGTCGATGAGAGTGAAGCGCTCGTCGAAGAGCCGCTCCCCGAGACGGCCGCTCAGATAGCTCCGTCCTTCGAGGAGCGGCAATGCGCCCAGGGAGCTGAAGCCGAAATACCAGAGGAGCTCCGAGAAGGCGTACGGCTCGAGGATCGCCGCGTGCGTTCCCGCCTCGATCTCGCCGGCGCCGCGGGTGCGCGCCGCCTTTTCGGCCGCCTCGAGCGCGACCGCTGCAGGATCGAGCTCGCCCGTCTTCCACGAAGTGGCCTCCGCGTAGCCGGACGAGTCGCCGGAGGCCGCGATCGCGAGCGCGCTCGCATCCGTCATCTGCTGGCTGACCGAGTGGCCGGTGCTCGAAGCGATCGCGGTCTCGGTGACGCCGCTCGTGAAGTAGCCGTAGAGGCCGTAGTCGGGCGCGGCTTCGATCGCCTGCGCGGCCGAGGCGGCTTGTTCTTCGGGAGTCAGCGAGGCAGTCGCCTCGTCGTAGCCGGCGACGCCCGGAACTTCCGAGGGAGGCTGGAGGCCGGCGTAACCGGGGTCCGGAGGCGCGCTGTCCGCCGCCTCGGCCGCGCGGCGCGCTGCTTCCCGCAGACCCTCGTCGTGGGTTCGGTTCGTGACCGCGCAGCCGACCCTCCCGTCGCGAACGACGCGGAGCGTCACCGTCTCGTCTCGGATGAGCGTCGGCTGGTGCACTTCGGAAGCGGCGAAGCGCGCGAAGCCCGATTGCTCCACGTGGACGACCGCGTCCGCCTCGTCTGCCTCGGCCGCCCGCCAGGCCCTGTCGGCGAGCTCGAGGGCGCGGCCGTCAGACGTCACGGACGCCCACCTGCACGTTGCGAAACCGCCCCGCCGCGGTCCCGTGCGAAACGTGCGCGTGCTGCCCGGGCTGGCCCTTGCCGCAATTCGTGAGGCCGTAGAGCTGCCATCCCTCCGCGCCGGCGAGGCCGTCCAGCCCGCCCCAGAAGACGGGCGTCACGCCTGTGTACGTGGCGTCGCGGAGCATCCGGCCCTTCTTGCCGTGCTTGACCTCCCACGCGATCTGCGTGCCGAACTGGAAGTTGAGCCGCTTGTCGTCGATCGACCAGCTCTTGTTCGTGCACATGAAGATGCCGTCGTCGACATCCGCGAGCAGGTCGTCGAACGAGCCTTCCCCCGGCTCGAGGTGGAGATTCGTCATGCGGACGAGGGGCATTCGGCTCCACCCGTCGGCGCGCATCGAGCCTCCGTGGCCGGCTCCGATCAGCGCCGCTGTCTCGCGGGAGGAGAGGAAGCCGCGCAGGACGCCGGCCTCGACCACGGGCTGGCGGCCGGCGGGCACGCCCTCGTCGTCGTAGGCGAAGGTGCCGAGCCCGCCGGGCGTCGTCGAGTCCGCGGTGACGTTCATGAGCTCCGAGCCGTAGCGGAGGCTTCCCAGGTCGCCCGGCTTGAGGAAGCTGGTGCCGGCGTAGGCGGCTTCGGTCCCGTACACGCGGTCGAGCTCGGTGGGATGGCCCACGGACTCGTGCACCTGCAGCACCATCTGCTCGCTGTCGAGGACGACCGTGGTGACTCCCGACGGGCAGGGGTCGGCGCGGAGGAGCGCGGCGGCCTCCTCTCCCACCCGCGGCGCCTCGGCCTCGAGGTCGAGGCCCTCTACGTACTCCCAGCCGGCCTGGGCGCTCGAGCCTCCGTGGGCGCTCGGGTAGCTACGAAGCTGGACCCGGCCCTCGCGGATGGCGAGCGCGTCGATGCCGGCCCCGCACTCCACGAACTCCTGGAAGAGGTCGGCGCCCTCGGAGGATCGGAACGCGCGCTCCTCGCGCTGTGCGCGCACGGTCGCCTCGGTGATCTTCACGTCCTCGTGCTTCATCCCGGCCTCCGCGCGGAGGCAGAGCTCGACCTTCTCGGACAGCGGCACGTCGACCGGATCGCGCTTCGCCGGGGTCCGGTATTCGCCCTTCTCGGCCGGAGCCGGGGCGAGCTCGACCCTGCGCCTGCCGGCACGGCCCGCGCTCGCGCGTGCGAAGGCAACGGCCCGCTCCGCGGCCTCCCGGGCGCCTTCTGCCGAGAGCCGGCGGTCGCAGGCGAAACCCCAGGCCCCGTCCACGAGCACACGGACCCCGATTCCTTCGGTCTCGCTCTCGGACACGGACTCGACCTCGCCGTTCTTCGTGGCGACGTGCTGCACTCGCCGCGTGACCGCGCGCGAATCGGCGTAGCCCGCGCCCGAAGCCGTTGCCACGTCGATCGCTTGTCCACACAAGTCGCGCACGGAGCCGCGCGAAGACTAAAGACGCGGAGGGCACCTCGTCGGAGGTGCCTTCCAAAGAGGCCGTCTGAGAGAAAGGCCTCCTATGCGCTGGAGAGGACTTGAACCTCCACGCCCCGAAAGGGGCACAAGGCCCTCAACCTTGCGCGTCTACCAATTCCGCCACCAGCGCGCAGGGGCCATTGTAGCTGGCGGCCTGGGCTTGACTCCGTCCGGTGCCCGCGCTACCTTGACACGAACAGATGTTCGACCAGGGAGCCGCGATGCTGAGCAAGCGCCAGCAGGAGATCTACGACTTCGTCGTCCGCTACGCGGACAAGCACGGCTACCCGCCGACGGTGCGGGAGATCGGAGAGGAGGTCGGACTGGCGTCGCCCTCGACGGTGCACGCCCACCTCGCGAACCTCGA
This sequence comes from Gaiellaceae bacterium, assembly GCA_039931575.1. Lineage (GTDB taxonomy): Bacteria > Actinomycetota > Thermoleophilia > Gaiellales > Gaiellaceae > DATEOR01. The sequence goes on along the minus strand of JBDTRS010000012.1, from coordinate 6,397 downwards.
GCGCGCCGGTCATCTGCGCCGGGATCCAACCAAGCCGCGGGCCCTCGAGATCGTGGCTCGCGAAGGGCGTGCCGCGCCTGCACCCGTGCGCGCGTTGGCGCCCGACCCGCGCCGGCTTCCCCTCATGGGGGAGATCGCCGCCGGCGGCCCGCTCCTGGCGGAGGAGAACATCGAGGACTACCTGGCGGTGCCCGAGCCCTTGACCGCGGGAGGCGACGAGTTCCTCCTGCGTGTGAAAGGGGAGAGCATGATCGACGCCGGGATACTCGACGGTGACTACGTCGTCGTCGCCAAGCAGGCGACCGCGCGCGACGGGGAGATCGTCGTTGCGCTGGCGGGGGACGACGAGGCCGCGGACGAAGCGACCGTCAAGCGCTTCTTCAAGGAAAAGGGCCGCATTCGCCTCCAACCGGAGAACGACGCCCTCGAGCCGCTCTATCCCGCACACGTTCAGATCCTCGGCAAGGTGATCGGGGTGTTCAGGCGAGTCTGATGACCGAGATCGTGCCCTTGAACCGCACCCTCGACCAGGAGCTCCTGGCGCTCATGCGCGGGGCGAGCCTGGAGTGCCCGGTTTGCGGGGAGTTCGTCATGCACGCAGACGGCGCGATCTTCTGCCCCGAGTGCGGGTCGCGTTTCGAGGGCGCGGCCGAATCGAGGCTACAATTGAGCTTGCAGGCCGGGTGACCGCGGGCCGGGCCGCCTTCGGGCGGCGTGCGTCCGAGGAAAGTCCGGACACCGCAGGGCAGGACGCTGGGGAAACCCCAGGCGGCGAAAGCCGACGGAAAGTGGCACAGAAAGGAGACCGCCAGCGGCGAGCTTCTCTCCGGAGACGCCGAAGGTAAGGGTGAAACGGTGGGGTAAGAGCCCACCAGCGCCGTGGTGACACGGTGGCTAGCCAAACCCCGTCCGGTGCAAGGCGAACAGGCTCCGCTATCAGGCTGCCCGCCGAGGAGCCGGGTGCGCTGCTCGAGCCGCCGGGAAACCGGTGGCCTAGATGGATGGTCACCCTCGACAGAATCCGGCTTACAGGCCTGCTAACGAAAAAGCCCTGGAAACGGGGCTTTTTCTATGCCCATGTTTGACCAGTGAGCGCTTCCTCCGGCACACCGAGCGGAGAGGACGGCGTCCGCGTCAGCCCCCGGCCGTAGCGTGAGCTTCTCGAGGAATGCGGGCTTCTCGCAGCCGGACCACGAGCCGGTCGTAGAGCGTCACGCGCCCATGCTTCCCGAATGGGATCCGATGCCATCGGCCGCGGTAGCATGAGCGCCTAATGAGCGCGCCCGCATTAGTCGGCGTCGGCAGGCCGACACTGCGGATCCGAGGCACGCCGTACCCGGTTCTACTGCCGACGCTGCGCGACCCTCGCCTGCACCTCGCGGCCGTGATCGTGTCGTTGCAGGTGCTGGGGCAGGTGGCGTTCGACTTCCGCCTCTCCATCGCCCAGATCTTCGTCGCGCTCCTCGCCTCCGCGGTGCTCGAGGCCGGGATCGCCTTCCGGCGCCAGCGGGTGATCCTGTGGCCCGCAAGCGCGCTTCTGACCGGCAACGGCGTCGCCTTCATCCTCCGCGTGCCGGGAACCGAGCATGGGGACTGGTGGAGCCTGAACGGTTGGTGGATATTCGCGGGAACCTCGGCCGTGGCGCTCTTGTCCAAGTACGTCATCCGCCTCCGGGGCCGCCACGTCTTCAATCCCTCGAACTTCGGCCTCGTGCTCTGCTTCCTGGTCCTCGGCGCCGACCGCGCCGACCCGCTCGAATTCTGGTGGGGGCCCATGTCGCCGTGGCTCGTCCTGGCACTGGCGATCATTGTCGGAGGCGGTCTCGGGATTCTCTTTCGCCTGCATCTGCTGGAGATCGCCGTCGGCTTCTGGCTCGCATTCGCCGCCGGCATCGGCGTGCTCGCGGCAAGCGGACATGCGATGACGGCGCGCTGGCAGCTCGGCCCGGTTGCAGGCTGGGACTTCTGGCAGGTGCTCCTGTTCTCACCCGAGATCCTGGTCTTCCTCTTCTTCATGATCACCGACCCGAAGACGATTCCTGCGGGGCGCGTGTCACGCCGCGTGTACGCGGTCGCCGTCGGGCTGCTTGCCGCGTTGTTGATCGCGCCGCAGTCGACGGAGTTCGGAGCCAAGGTGGCCGTGCTGGGAGCGCTCGCAATCGTCTGCGCGGCGCGCCCGCTGGTTGACGTACTTTCCTCTGCCGGCTCATCCCCCGGCAGCTTCGCGGCCCGGATGACGCGCCTCGCTCGCGGTGAACGCTTCGGCGTGGGAGCCGCGAGACGCACCGCAGTCGGTGCGATGGCGCTTGCAGGAGCGGTGGGATTCGTCGGCCTGATCGTGCTTGCCGGCCTCCCCGCTCGTTCGAGTGCCGGAGCCGCTCGCGCGCTGCCAGGCGACGCGGACAGTCTCCCTGAGGTGACCGTCGGACCGTCAAAAGGCGTCGCGTCGCAGATCGACCGGCGTACGGCGCTGCAGATCGCGCACGATGTCGTCGGCGACCTACGCAGCGCAGCCGATGCTCTGCAGCGGCGCGACGCCGAGCATGCCACCGCCGGAGCGGACGGGGACTGGCTTGCTGGTCTGCGACGGCAGATCCGCGAAGCGACCGGCCGTGCCATCGTCGTCCCTGCCTACCACGTCGAGCAAATGCACGTCACCCTCGAGCCCGGGGAGGGCCAGGGGCCGCCGGCGGTGATTGCCATGCTCGAGGGGACGGTGGAGCTCGCGACGTATGCGGGGTCTCCGTCGGTGGTCGAGCAGCGCAGCGACCCCGCCCGCTTCGAACGAACGTTCGAGCTTGCCCTAGACGGGGGCCGCTTCTTGATCGTTCGCTCACGGGGCGCCCATGCCAGCGCCCAGATGACGTTGCCAGGCGCCGACGCGCCCAAAACCCCCGCAGACGCTAGCGGCTTTGTCAGCGCTCACCTGAACGACGTGGCCGGACAGGTCGGGTTGGCCTTCCGTCACGGCGCGTTCCGCTTCTCGGTCAGCTCGACCGATCCCGTGGCGATGATGGGTGGAGGGCTGTGCTGGCTCGACTATGACAACGACGGCTGGCAGGACCTCTTCGTCGTCAACTCCTACTCGGTGCTCGACGTCGCTCAATGGAAGAAAAACGGCGGCCTGCCGCGAAGCGCCCTCTTCCACAACGTGAAGGGCAGATTCGTCGACGTGAGCCGCGTCTCCGGCGCCGATCTCTCATTGCGCGGGAACGGGTGCGTGGCAGCGGACTTCGACCTGGACGGCCGCACTGACCTTTACGTCACGACCGCCACGTATGACGCGCTCCTTTGGAACAGCGGCGACGGCACCTTCACCGAAGGCGCGCGGGCAGCGGGCATCGACGACTATGGCTGGCATGCGGGTGCCGCGGTCGGAGACGTGAACGGCGACAGCCGGCCCGACCTCTTCGTGGCGGGTTACACCAATCTCAACGCTCCCGTCCCACAATCGTTCGAAGGGTTTCCCACCAGCTACGAGGGCGTCCGCGACCTTCTGTATCTGAACGAGGGGCGAGGCCAGAACGGCCGTCTGAGGTTCCGCGAGGTGGGGAGGCAAGCGGGGCTCGAAGCGGCTCGGTTCGACCACAGCCTCGGAGCGGTGTTCTCCGATCTCGACGGCGACGGCCGCCTCGACTTGTACGTCGCCAACGACGAGGACCCGAATCGGCTCTACCAGAACGTCCCATGGCCCGGCGGGGCGACAGCGGACCCGGCCGGACTCGGCTTCCGCTTCGCTGAGCGCGCGAAGACCGAGGGCGTCGCCGATCCGAACGCCGGGATGGGCATCGCCGTCGCAGACTACGGAGGTGACGGCCGACCCGACCTTTTCGTCTCGAACTCGCGGGGCCAGGGGCACGCGGTCTACCGGAGTCGGCGGCCGGGGGCGAGCCGGCCCTTGTTCGTGGACGCGCGTTCAGATTTCACCTCGGTCTTCGGCACGAGGCTTACCGGTTGGGGCGCGTCCTGGGTAGACCTCGACCTCGACGGCGACCTCGACCTCGTGCTCGCGAGCGGTGCCATCCCAATCTCGGACCTCGACGAGGATGCCGAGCCGATTGAAGTGCTCGACAACCTCGCAGCTCAGGGACGAGCACAGCAGTTCGCCGATGGCGTCGGCCTTCCGGGGCCCCGAGAGAGGCTGCGCGCCAACGGTCGCGGCGTCGCCGCGGCCGATTTCGACAATGACGGGAACGTCGACATCGCGATCAACACCATCGGCGGCCGACTCATCCTGTTGGAGAACGGCAACGAGACCGGCAACTGGCTCGAGGTTGCGCTGAACGGTTTCTACCCCGGGACCCAGGTCACGGCAGTGCTGCCGGACGGACGCAAACTCGTCCGCGAGGTGCTTGCCGGCAGCAGCTACCTCTCGTCGGAGGACCCGCGCGTCCACTTCGGCCTCGGCGAGGTGACGAAGGTGAGCGAGCTTATCGTGAGCTACCCGGACGGCAGCGAGACCCGCCTCACCGACATCGCCTCCAACCAGGTCTTGGACGTCAAGCCGGAGCCGCGGTAGGCAACTGCATGGCCGCGGCGGTGACCCAGGCCGCGCGCTACTCGGCGGTGACGTAGGCGGCGGTGAGGCCGCCGTCCACGAGGAACGTCGAACCGTTCACGTACGACGACTCGTCGCTTGCGAGGAAGAGGGCTCCGTACGCGATCTCCTTCGCCTGCGCGAGCCGTCCCATCGGAATGTGGACGAGCCGGCGCTCGAACGCGCCAGGAGTTTCGTCGAAGAGGCGCATCAGCATCGGCGTTTCCACGGGCCCCGGGCAGAGCGCGTTCACGCGCACGCCGCGCTGGGCGAACTCGACGGCGAGCTCTCGGCTCATCGACAGCACCGCCCCCTTCGAGGCCGTGTAGGAGATCTGCGAGGTGGCCGCGCCGGCGATGGCCACGAAGGACGCTACGTTGATGACCGACCCGCCCCCGCGCTCCAGTAGGTGCGGGATGCCGAACTTGCAGCAGAGGAAGACGCCCTTCGTGTTGACATCCTGGACGCGCTCCCAGGCCTCGACGCCGGTCTCGAGAACCGAGGCGTCGTCGGCGGGCATGATCCCGGCGTTGTTGTAGAGGACGTCGATGCCGCCGTAGCGCTCGGCGGTGGCGCGGTACATCTCCTCAACGCTTTCCGGGCTCGTGACGTCCACCTGCTGGAAGAACGCCTCGCGGCACTCGCCGGCGGTTTCCTCGCCCTTCGCGCGGTCCACATCGGCCACACAGACGCTCGCGCCTTCGTCGGAGAAGAGAATCGCGGCCTCGCGACCGATGCCACCGGCCGCGCCGGTGATGACCGCAACCTTTCCGTCGAGCCGCCCCATCGAGGCGCGAGCTTAACCGGGAAGGCCGATGAGGATCGAATCGAGGCGTTCGAAGCGGGCGTCTGCCGCCTTCAGCGTCGAGCCGCTGAACCACACGAGCACGACGTTTCCCTGGTAGCGCTTGTAGGCGACCCAGGTATCGCTCTGCGAGTCGAGCTCCCAGTAGATCCCGCTGCCGTCGCGCTCGAGCGGCTTGCCCGTCGCCTTGTCCTTTAGAAGCGAGGCGATCGCCTCGGCGCGCCCTTCCTTGCCTACGTACACGTTGAAGATGCCGTAGCGGTCGACGAGGCTCTTCGGCTGGTCGAGGCCGTAGCCGAGCTGGTCGAAGGCGACGTCGGCGACGGGTGCACGCTCGAGGGGCCGGCCGGCAGCTTGCTTGAAGCGCTGTGCCACCTGCGCAGCGCTTACCTCGGCGACCTGCGTCTCCTCCTGGGCCACCGTGCCGCAGCCCGCCACGAGCGTGGCCAGGGCAACGGCGAGCAAGAGCAGGGCGATGCGTCTCACCGCCGTCAGAGAGTAGCGGTTCGCCTGTACGGACTCCCTACTTTCGCGCCGAGCGGTACGCCTGCGCCTCGTCGACGAGGCCTTGGAAGAGGCCAAAGTCCTCACTCGCCTCGGGATGCCAGAGGACGCCGATCGCAAAGCGCCGCGACGGGTCCTCGAGCGCCTCGATCGTGCCGTCGTCGGCGTGCGCGGCTTCGCGGAGGCCCTCGCCGAGCCGGCCCAGGCCCTGGTGGTGATGGCTCTTGACCGGCGCGCGGTCGCCGAGCAGACGCTGTACGTGCGTGCCCTCGACAAGGTCGACGTCATGGTCTGCGAAGACCCCGGGCGGGTTGTGCTTGTGCTGCTCGTGGCCGACCACGTCAGGAAGGTGCTGCACGAGGTCGCCGCCACGGGCAACGTTCAGCACCTGGCTGCCTCGGCAGATCGCCAGCACGGGCATGTCGCGCTCGAGTGCGGCCGAGAGCAGCGCGAGCTCGGCCTCGTCGCGATCACGAACCACGCCGAAGGTCTCTTCGTGCGCCTCCTGGCCGTAGAGCCCCGGATCGAGGTCGGAGCCGCCGGAGAAGAGC
>JBDTRS010000011.1:0-30840 GCA_039931575.1 Gaiellaceae bacterium | reverse complement strand
CGCCGATCCCCGGCAAGCAGGCGGTCGGCGTCGAGGTTCCGAACCTCTCGCCGAACGTCGTCACGCTCGGGGACATCTACGAGGACCTGCCGGCCACCTCGAGCCCGCTCTCCGTGTGGCTCGGCAAGGACATCTCAGGCACGTCGGTGTGGGCGGATCTCGCCCGCATGCCGCACATCCTCATCGCCGGCACGACCGGCTCGGGCAAGTCCGGCTGCATCAACACCATGCTCTGCTCGGTGCTCCTCCGGGCCACGCCCGACGAGGTGCGCATGATCCTCGTCGATCCCAAGCGCGTCGAGCTCGGCCTCTACGAGTCGATCCCTCACCTCCTGACGCCGGTCGTCTCCAATGCGAAGACCGCCTCGGCCGTCCTCAGGAACGTCCTCACCGAGATGGAGCATCGCTACGAGCGCATGAGCCTCGCACGGGCACGGAACCTGCCGGAGCTGAACCGCGTTCTCTCCGAGCGGGGGGAGCAGACGCTCCCGTACCTGCTCGTCGTCATCGACGAGCTCGCCGACCTGATGATGATCTCGCCCCAGGACGTGGAGGACGCGGTCATCCGCCTGGCCCAGAAGTCCCGTGCGGTCGGGATCCACCTCGTCCTCGCGACCCAGCGGCCGTCGGTGGACGTCATCACCGGCATGATCAAGGCCAACGTCCCCTCGCGGATCGCGTTCGCCGTCTCGAGCCAGACCGACAGTCGCGTCATCCTCGACACCGCGGGGGCCGAGAGCCTCCTCGGTCAGGGCGACATGCTCTTCAAGCCGCTCGGCACGTCACGAATGCAGCGTGTCCAAGGGGCGTACGTGAGCGAGGAGGAGATCGCCCTCATCGTCGAGCAGTGCCGCGGCCAGCGCGAGCAGGACCTCGACGAATCGCTCCTCGAGGCGCCGAGCGCGCGTGGCCACGACGGGGAGGAGGGGGACTTCGACCCGGACGAGGATCCGCTGCTCGAGCGCGCGATCGAGATCGTCGTCCAGACCCAGACCGCCTCGGTGTCCCTCATCCAGCGCCGCCTCCGCGTCGGCTACACGCGTGCCGGCCGGCTCGTCGACATGCTCGAGCGGCGGGGCATCATCTCGGGCTACGAAGGGTCGAAGCCGCGCCGTGTTCTCGTCGGCGAAGGCGAGCTTGAGCGCGTCCTCACGAACGCACCCTCCTAACGAACCCCAATCCGCACCGTCCTAGCATTCAAGCGGCAAGCGGGTTAGCATCCCGCGACTCGAACGACTGCGATTGGGCGACAAGGGAGGTTCCGTGAACGTGAAGCGTAAGTGGCCGTGGGCCGTGCTCCTGCTCATGACCCTCGTGCTCGCCGTGGCAGCTGCGGGCTGCGGCGGCGACGAGGAAAGTACAGGTACAGACACGGCCGCGGCGACCGGGACGGCCGGAGGTGAGGGCATCTCGGTCGGCCTGGTCTCCGACACCGGCGGCCTCGACGACCGGGGCTTCAACGAGTTCTCCATCAACGGCTTCGAGCGGGCTCAGAGCGAGCTCGGAGTGGACGGCCGCGTCTACACGTCCCAGTCGGCCGACGATTACCTGCCGAACCTGACGGCCGCGGTAGACGACGGGCACGACCTCGTGATCGCAATCGGCTTTCTGATTCAGCCGTCGGTCGCCGAGGTTGCAGCCTCCGCGCCGGACATCAGCTTCGCCGGCGTCGACCAGTTCTACGGCGAGGCGCCGGACTGCGGAGGCGAGAACCAGGCTGTTTGCTCCGTCCCCAACGTCCTCGGCCTGCAGTTCCCGTCGGAAGAGGCCGGCTATCTGGCGGGCATCGTCGCGGCAATGATGAGCAAGACCGGGACGATCTCCTCGGTCGGCGGCATCAGCATCCCGCCGGTCGACAACTGGATCGCCGGGTTCCGCCAGGGTGCGAAGGATACGAACCCTGACATCAAGCTACTGAACGCGTACTCGCAGGACTTCGTCGATCAGGCGAAGTGCAAGGAGATCGCGCTCGACCAGATCGCGCAGGGTTCCGACGTCGTGTTCCAGGTGGCGGGGCTCTGCGGCCTCGGCGCCCTGGATGCGGCCTGCCAGGAAGGAGTCATGGCGATCGGCGTTGATGCGGACCAGTCGTTCGCAGGTGAGTGCGTGATCACCAGCGCGCTCAAGCCGCTCGAGCTCGCGGTCTTCGAGACGATCAAGTCCGCCAACGACGGCACCTTCGCGGGCGGGACGAACCGCTTCTTCGGGATCGAGGAGTTCCCGGACGCCGCGCTGCTCGCGCCGTACACCGCCGCGGTACCACAAGAGGTAAAGGACGCGGTGGACGCAGCGACGCAGAAGCTGATCAGCGGCGAGATCGATCCGCCGGCCAGCCTCGAATAGTTGAATCCTGTAGGGGCGGGGCTTGCTCCGCCCCTACAATCTCCGCCGATGCCCGACGCCCCCCTACTGGACCTCCGCGGCATCACGAAACAGTTCCCCGGAGTCCTGGCCAACGACCGCGTGGACTTTGAGCTCACCAAGGGCGAGGTTCATGCGCTCCTGGGGGAGAACGGGGCGGGCAAGTCCACGCTCATGAACATCGTCTACGGTCTCTACCACCCGGATGAAGGGGAGATCCGGCTCAACGGCCAGCCCGTGCGGATCGGTTCGCCTCGCGACGCGATCGACCTCGGCATCGGCATGGTGCACCAGCACTTCATGTTGATCCCCGTCATGACGGTCGCGGAGAACATCGTGCTCGCCAACGAGCCGACGAAGGGGCCGTTCCTCGATCTCGCGAGTGCGGAAGCGCGCGTTCGTGAACTCTCGAAGCAGTTCGGGCTCGAGGTTCGCCCGGACGCGAGAGTCGCATCGATCAGCGTCGGCATGCAGCAGCGGGCGGAGATCCTCAAGGCGCTCTACCGCGGCGCCGAAATCCTCATCCTCGACGAGCCGACGGCCGTCTTGACCCCGCAGGAGGCGCGGGAGCTGTTCGCCATCCTGCGCTCGCTCCAGGCCGAGGGCAAGTCGATCGTCTTCATCAGCCACAAGCTGAACGAGGTGCTCGAGATCGCCGACCGCATCACCGTGCTGCGGCAGGGCAAGCGGATCGACACGGTTCCGCGGGAAGGGGCAACACAGGAAGGCCTGGCGCGTCTCATGGTCGGCCGCGACGTCGTCCTCCGGGTCGAAAAGCCCCCGGCGGAGCCCGGCGAGACCCTCCTGAGCGTCGAAGACCTCACGGTCCGCGACGAGCGGGACCTCGAAGCGGTCTGCGGAGTGTCCTTCGACGTCAAGGCCGGGGAGATCGTCGGGATTGCGGGGGTCGACGGGAACGGGCAGACGGAGCTCATCGACGCCCTTACCGGCCTCCGCCGGGCCTCAGGGGGAAGGATCATGGCCGGCAGCAAGGACATCACCTCCGCGAGCGCGCGCGAGTGTCTCGATCTCGGGCTGGGGCACATTCCGGAAGACCGGCAGGTCCGCGGGCTCGTCCTCGACTTCACGCTCGCGGAGAATCTCGCGCTGCACGACTTCCGGAAGGAGCCCGACTCGAAGTGGGGGTGGCTCTATCCAAAGCGACTCGTCCAGCGGGCGGCTCGCCTCCTCAAGGAGTTCGACGTGCGCGGCGGAGGCCCCCAGACTCTGGCCGCCTCGCTCTCCGGCGGAAACCAGCAGAAGGTCGTCGTCGCCCGGGAGGTCTCGCGCGACCCGCGTGTCCTCGTCGCGGCGCAGCCCACGCGCGGGCTCGACGTCGGCGCCATCGAGTTCGTTCACCGGCGCCTCGTCACCGAGCGCGACGAAGGGCGTGCGATCCTGCTCGTCTCCTTCGAGCTCGACGAGATCCTCTCGCTCTCCGACCGCATCCTCGTGATCTACGAGGGCCGGATCGTGGGCGAGTACGCACCTGGCGTCTCCGAGGAAGAGCTTGGAATCGCGATGACCGGGGGCCGGGAGCAGGCGGCTTGACCACCGTTTCCCCCGAGCCTAGCGACCCGCAGGCGACCGTCACCGCCTGGTTTGCGAGCCGCGTCGGCGGCATCCTCGTCCCGCTGGCGGCGACGACGTTCGCCTTCCTCATCGGCGGCCTGGTCGTCGCGGTCACGGGCCACAACCCGTTGATCGCCTACAAGGCGATCTTCGAGGGGACCGGCCTCAACTGGTTCTTCCCGTGGGTCGCGGGAGAGACGCGCGAAGCGGCTGCCAACGACCTCCAGCAGACGCTCATCCTGATGACGCCCCTCGTCCTCACCGGGCTCGCCGTGGCCTTCGCGTTTCGGTGCGGCCTCTTCAACATCGGCGGCCAGGGCCAGTACTGGGTCGGCTTCTTCGCCGGCCTCTACATCGGCACGAACCTCGAGGGCACGCCCCGCCCGCTGCACATCCTGCTCGCGCTTGTGGGGGGCATCCTCGCCGGCGCGCTGTGGGGAGGGATCGCCGGCCTGCTGAAGGCAACCGTCGGCGCTCACGAGGTGATCACGACGATCATGCTCAACTGGATCGCGATCTTCGGCGGCGCGTACCTCGTCGAGATCGGCGGCCCGCTCCAGGGGCGCCAGCCGTCGATCCCGCGTTCCGACGACGTGCTCCCTTCCGCGGAGCTTTGGCCGATCTGGGGAAGCCTCCCCGCGTTGCACGCGGGAATCTTCATCGCCCTCTTCGCGCTCTTCGTCTACTACATCCTCCTCAACCGGACGACGCTCGGGTACGAGGTGCGGGCGGTCGGATTCAACCCTGAAGCAGCCCGCTACGGGGGCATATCGGTCGCGAGGAACTACTTCCTCGCCCTCGCCATCTCCGGAGGCTTCGCCGGGCTCGCCGGGTCCGTCGACCTGCTGGGATTCAAGGGCGGCGTCTCGACCGGTGACTTCTCCACCAACCTCATCCCCTTCACCGGAATCGCGGTGGCTCTCCTGGGTCGCAACAAGGCGGTCGGCATCCTCTTCGCAGCTCTGCTCTTCGCTGCGCTCCAGGTCGGAACGTCAACGCGGCAGCTCGATCCGGAGGTGTTCGAACCGGCGCTCGCCACCGACCTGGCGACGATGATCCAGGCGCTCGTCATCTTCTTCGTCGGGGCTGAGTTCCTCATCCTCTACGTCTGGCGCGCGCGCCGCTTCCTCGGCTTGCAGCCGCGAATCCGTCCCAAGCTCGAGCAATGAGCACGACCGTCCGCACGACGAACCTCCCCGATTGGGCTCGGAGACTCTCGGAGCCCCGCACGGTTGCGATCGTCGGAATCGCGAGCGGTGTGCTCGCCTTCTGGTTGGCGCTTCCGCCGTGGACGACCCGCGAGCTCGGCTGGCCGCTGGCCGCGGGAATCATCGGCGTCGCCTGTGGGATCGCCGCGGTCCCACGCGGGGAGCGCAAGCTCGGCTACTACGCCATCGGGCTCGCCATCCTCGGGACGGTCGGGGCGGTCTGGCTCCAGGGCAAGGACTCCGCCACGCTTGACAGCATCCTGACCGCAGGGGTCATCGCTTCAACGCTTCGTTTCGCAACACCGCTTGCTTTCGCTGCGATCGGCGGCATCTTCTCCGAGCGCGCGGGCGTCGTGAACATCGGCCTGGAAGGGATGATGCTGACCGGCGCCTTCTTCGGCATCTGGGGCTCGGTGTGGAGCGGCTCGTGGGTCGTCGGGATACTCATGGCGATGCTCTTCGGCGGGCTCCTCGCGCTGATCCATGCGTTCTTCTCCATCCACTTGCGGGCGGACCAGATCGTGAGCGGCTTCGCCGTCAACTTCCTCGCCCTCGGCCTGACCGGCTACCTCTTCAGCTCGATCTACCCGGGCGGCATCCACGAGAACGTCTCGCGAGTCCCAAACATCGATCTCAACTTTCTCAGCTCGATTCCCATCATCGGGGATTTTCTCGAGGGAGTCTTCGGACACCTGAACCTGCTGGTCTGGCTGATGTTCCTCGTCGTCATCCTGGCGTACGTCGTCCTTTTCAAGACGCCCATCGGGCTGCGCATCCGCTCGGTCGGAGAGCATCCGAAGGCGGCCGACACGGTGGGAATCTCGGTCTACGGCGTGCGGTATGCCGCCGTTGTCACCTCCGGCGTTCTCGCGGCCCTCGGCGGTGCGTTCCTCTCGATCGGGTTCGTCGGCAGCTTCGCCGAGAACATGACGAGCGGCCGCGGATTCATCGCGTTGGCTGCCGTCATCTTCGGCAAGTGGCGCCCCGGCTGGGTCTTCGCGGCCTGCCTCCTGTTCGGGTTCGGCTTCGCGCTCGCGATCCCGCTGCAGCGCGAGGCAGGCATCTCGGAGAACCTCATCTCGACCCTCCCGTACGTGCTCACCCTCGTCGCGCTGGTCGGCCTGATCGGCCGCTCGATCCCACCAGCCGCCATCGGCCGGCCCTATATCAAGCAGTAGTGCAGTAGTGCGGAACCCGCGGGCGGTCTGGGCCTTCGTCACAGCCGTGCTGGCGCTCGCCGTGCTCGTCGGAGGCGCCGTCGCGGCGCGCATGTCCGCCCGGGTTGGCCTCTACGAGGCGATTCCGGCCGTCCCGCTCGGGCTCGTCCTTGCCTTCGCGTCGATCTCGCTAGCCCGCCGCGCCCGCTTCGAGCACCAGCGCTCGCTCGGGCGAAGGGGCGGTGGAGGCCTGGCCGCGGCCGCCCGGCTACTGGGCGGAATCGCGCTGCTTGTCTCCGCCACCGCAGCGCTCGCGCTGGGCGTTTTCGCCGTCCTCACGCTCGTTCTCCAATGAAACCGATGCACCGGACGCTACAATCGGGGACTCCTTGTTTGAGATCGGAAACAGCCTCCGCGAAGCGCGGCTTCGCCAGGGGTTCGAGCTCCCCCGGGTAGAAGCGGACACGAAGATTCGCGCCAAGTACCTCCGAGCGCTCGAGGAAGAGCGTTTCGAGGTCCTGCCCGGAGAGACCTATGTGAAGGGATTTCTCCGCACCTACGCGGAATATCTCGGCCTCGACGGCCAGCTCTACCTCGACGAGTTCAACTCTCGCTTCACGCGCGAGGAGGAGCCGGTCGTGCCGCAACGGCCCCTCAGGCAGGCGCGCTCCCGCGCCGTGGAGTCGAATTTCGTCATGGTCGCGCTCGCGGGAATCATCGCCGTGACCATCCTGGTCGTGGTCGCCTGGAAGTTCGGATCGACGGGAACGGAGACGCCCACCAACGTCATCCCCGGGCGGACGCCCTCGACCACGACGCAGCCGGCCGCCGGCGCGACGACCGGGAACGCCGCGCCGACGAGCCCGGAGCCTTCGGCTCCCGCCGGCAGGGTCAAACTCGTCCTCACCGCCACTGGCGGCGACTGCTGGCTGCAGGTGCGCTCGCGCTCGGCCACCGGCAAGCTCCTCTTCGAGGGCACGCTGCAAGCCCGTCAATCGCAGCGGTTCGCCGACTCGAAGCGCCTCTGGATCCAACTTGGGAACCCGGCCAATCTGATCGCCAAGCTGAACGGGACGCGTGTGTCGAACCTTCCCGGCGGGCCGGCGATCGTCGTGGCGACCGCCAAGGGCGTCCGCACCGTCTCCACAGCCTAAGAGGTCGTTTCGGAATGGGGCCTCGCCGGCCGGAATGCGATGGGGGGTGCGAGGCCAGGACGCAGGGAGCGCGCGTATTGGTCAATACGCGCGTGACCGAGGACGCAGCCTCGCGCGTTCCAGGGCGTTCCCGGCGGCTCAGGTCTTCATTTTGAGACGGCCTCTAAGGTCGTTGCCCCGTCCACGGGCTGTCGTCGTCGTCACGGGCAGTGAGCTGGTCCGCGGCGACCGGCGCGACCTCAACGGGCCTTTCCTCGCCCGGGAGCTGGCCCGGCTCGGGCTCGAGCCGGACCGGCTCCTTATCGTCGGCGACCGCCCGGAGGCGCTCGCAGCCGCGCTCTCGGAGGGCCTCCAGGCGGATCTCTGCGTCGTCTCCGGAGGTCTCGGGCCCACGCACGACGACCGCACAGCGGAGGTCGTCGCGGACGCGATCGGGAGGCGGCTCGTCGTCGACGAGGCCCTCGCTGCGGAAATCGAAGCGTTCTCTCGCGGCGTCGCCGACCGCCTGCGCAGGCCGTACGCCGATTTCGTGCCCGGCGTGCTCAAGCAGGCGGCTCTCCCCGAGGGCGGGGTCTCCCTCGGCCTGGCAGGAACCGCGCCGGCGATCCTCGTGGAGCATGGGGCCGGGCAGGTCGCAATCGCGTTGCCGGGCCCCCCGGCCGAGCTCAAGCGCCTGTGGCCGAACGCGGTCGCCCATCCTGCGTTTCGTCGCATCATCGAGCGCGCCGAGGCCCCCAAGCGGCGCTCGCTCCGGTTCTTCGGCCCGACGGAGTCAGCGGTCGCCCGAGCGCTCGACGAGGCCGGCGGGGAGGGAGACGGCGTCGAGGTCACGGTCTGCGCACGCGATCTCGAGATCCACGTCGATCTCGTCGTCGGCCCGGGAGGAGGTCAACGGGCCGAGACGCTCGCCGACGCGCTGCGATCGTCCTTCCCAGCCGATCTCTTCGCCGTCGACGACGAGCGACCTGTGGAGGAAATCGTCCTCGATCTCTGCCGCGAGCGCGGGCTGACGCTCGCGAGCGCCGAGTCGTGCACCGGCGGGATGATCGGGGCCCGGCTGACGAGCATCGCCGGGTCGAGTGACGTCTACGTGGGGGGCGTGATCGCCTACGCGAACGAGGTCAAGGAGGGCGCGCTCGGAGTTCCGCGCGATACTCTCGAGGCCCACGGCGCTGTGTCTCCGGAGACGGCCGCCGCGATGGCCGCAGGAGCGCGGCGGTCGCTGGGCGCGGAGCTGGCCGTCGCCGACACCGGGATTGCGGGCCCGGGCGGCGGGAGCGAGGACAAGCCGGTTGGGCTCGTGTACATCTCGGTCGAGACCCCGGACGGGAGTACGACGGAGCGCTTCCAGCTCCCCGGCGACCGCGAGTCCGTTCGTGCGCGGGCGACCGCGCTCGGGCTGCACATGTTGCGGCGGATGCTGGCGCACTCCGCGCAGGGCTCGCGCAAAAGCGCGGGCTAAGGTGGAGGGCGATGAGCGCCTACGGCTCTTCTGCGCCCTGCTTCTGCCCGCCGAGACGATCGACGAGCTCGCCCGCTGGCAGGTGGCCGAGCTCTCGGCCGCAGCACGCGTGCGCGCGGTCCCGCGTGAGAACCTGCACGTCACACTCGCCTTTCTGGGCAGCACACCCGCGCAGGCGCTGCCTGGGATCGTTGCAGCCCTGCGAGCGGCCGCCGGCGGCGCAGAGGCGCCCCTGCTCGCTCCGCTTCGCTACCGCGAGGGCAGGAGCGTCGGCATGATCGTGCTTTCCGACGAGGGCGGCCGTGCCACGAGGCTCGCGGAGCGCCTCTGGCCCGGCCTCGAGGCGATCGATGCGTACGAGCGGGAGCGCCGCGCCTGGCTTCCGCACATCACCGTCGCACGCTTCAGGGAACGTCCGCGGCTCTCCCCGAGGCTACCGACGCTCGGAAGCATCCGTACGTCCGACGCCGCGGTCATGATTTCGCGTCTGCGGCCGAGCGGCGCGCAGTATGAAGTCCTGCAATCGGTGTCGTTAGGAGGTTGAGCGCCTTGGAGCGTGAACAAGCACTCGACGCCGCTCTGAGTCAGATCGAGCGGCAGTACGGCAAGGGCACGGTCATGAAGATGGGCGACCAGGCGCAAATCGCGATCCCTTCGATCTCGACCGGCTCGCTCTCGCTCGACGTTGCGCTCGGAGTGGGGGGCCTCCCGCGGGGCCGGGTGATCGAGATCTTCGGCCCCGAGTCGTCGGGAAAGACGACCCTCGTCTACCACGTGATAGCGGAGGCCCAGCGCCGCGGCGGCATCTGCGCGTTCATCGACGCGGAGCACTCCATGGACCCGGCCTATGCGAGCCGGATCGGCCTCAACATCGACGACCTCCTCGTGTCCCAGCCCGACAACGGCGAGCAGGCGCTGGAGATCGCCGAGCTCCTGATCAGGAGCGGCGCGGTCGACGTCGTCGCGGTCGACTCGGTCGCCGCCCTTACGCCCAAGGCGGAGATCGAGGGCGAGATGGGGGACAGCCACGTCGGTCTCCAGGCGCGGCTGATGAGTCAAGCGTTGCGAAAGCTCACGGGAACGCTCAACAGAACCGGCACCGTCGCGATCTTCACGAACCAGCTGCGCGAGAAGATCGGCGTCATGTTCGGGAACCCGGAGACGACCCCCGGCGGTCGTGCGCTCAAGTTCTATTCCACGATCCGGCTCGACATCCGGCGCATCGAGACGCTCAAGGAAGGCGTCGAGGCGATCGGAAACCGCGTCCGCGTCAAGGTCGTGAAGAACAAGGTGGCGCCTCCGTTCAAGCAGGCCGAGTTCGACATCATCTACGGGGACGGCATCTCCTGGGAGGGGACGGTCCTCGACGTCGGCCTCGAGCGGAAGCTCGTGCAGAAGTCCGGCTCGTACTTCAGCTACGCCGACGAACGCCTTGGCCAGGGCCGCCAGAACGCGACGGCGTTCCTGCGCGAGCACCCCGACGTCACCCAGCAGATCCTGCGATCGCTCCAGACGGAGATGGGGCCCGACGCGGTCGTCTCCTCGCGCCTCCTGCCGGTGAGCGACGAGCCGGCGAGCCCGAAGAAGACGAAGGCGGACGCTGACGCCGACGCGGAGGCGGCCGAGAGGGCCGCCGACGAGGTCGCAGCCTAAAAGAGCCCCGGCCAAAGTGAGACCTGAGCCGCCGTCGGACTACTCGGGCAGGAGCTCTCGGATCACAGCACTCCGGCGGGCACGGCCCGGCTGGGTCGCCGTCGAGCTGGGCGGCGAGCCGTGGAGGACGGTCCCGGATGCGGTCGTCGTCCGCTGCGGGCTGCGCACGGGGCTCGAGTTGGAGCGCCCGCTCGCCCGCGAGGTCGGACGAGAGCTCCGCCGGGCCCAGGCCCTCGGCGACGCCACGAGGGCGCTCCGGGCGCGACCGCTCTCCGAGCAGCGTCTCCGTGAGCGCCTACGCGCCCGAGGCGTCGCCCGTGAGGCCGAACGATCGGCGCTCGCGACGCTCTCCGATGCGGGCTTCGTGGACGACGCCCGGCTGGCCGAGGGCCGCGCGGCCGCCCTGGCCGAGCGCGGCTGGGGCGACGCGGCGATCGCGGCCCGCCTCGCCGGCGAGGGAATCCCCGCCGAGCTGGCCGGCGCGGCCGTGTCGTCTCTCGCCCCCGAGCGCGACCGAGCGGCACGAGTCGCCACCTCGACCAGCGATCCTCGCAAAGCCTGGGCGCTGCTCGCGCGGAGGGGGTTCGACGCCGAGACGATCGACGCTGTCTTGGGCCCGCTGGACGAAGGGGCGCCCTGAAGGCTAGGATAGCCCTGCTTTACTTGCGATCACAAAAGCCTGCACGGAACGGTATTTCGTCCGAATCGGACTCACCGCCCCAAAAGACCTGAGTCACCAGACACCATGAAGAACGGCACCGCGGCCTGGAGGATGCTCGCAACGTAGGCTTCGGCCTGCCTCTCGTCGCCTGCCACCGATCGGACGACCCGTTCCCACGGCGTAACACGTAGGGAGCGAGGAATGGCGATTCTCATCGGCCTCCTGATCCTCGGGATCGGGCTGGGCCTGCTTCTCGGCGTCTTCGTGGGAGCGCGCGTGCTCGTCAGGAAGCGCATATCGGCAGCCGCAAGCGAGAGTCTCAAGCTGAGCGAGGACGCGGCGCGCGCCGCGGAGGCGATCCGCCGCGAAGCGCAGGTCGAGGCTCGCGAGGAGGCCTTGAAGCTCCGTGCCGAGGTCGCGCAGGAACTCCAGGAGAAGCGCACCGAGATCGCGAAGATCGAGGAGCGGGTGGTGACGAAGGAAGAGGAGGTCGATCGCAGGCTGACGGAGTTCGAGCGGCGCGATCAGGGCCTCGCAGACCGCGAGACGCATCTGAAGCAGATGCAGGAAGAGCTCAAGGTCGCGACCGACCAGGAGCTCAAGGAGCTCGAGCGGATTTCCGGCATGACGATCGAAGAGGCCAAGCGCCACTTGCTCGAGCGCACCGAGGAGCTCGTGCGCCACGAGATGGCGAGGATGGTTCGCCAGGTCGAGGAGGAGGCGCGAGGAGAGGCGAAGCGCCGGGCCCGAAACCTCGTCGCCGATGCCCTCCAACGCGTCGCGGCAAGCCACGCGGCGGAGACGACCGTCTCCATCGTCGAGCTGCCTTCCGACGACATGAAGGGCCGGATCATCGGGCGCGAGGGACGCAACATCCGCGCCCTCGAGAACCTGACGGGTGTCGACTTCATCATCGACGACACACCCCAGGCCGTTGTGCTCTCATCATTCGACGGCGTGCGCCGCGAGGTGGCGAAGCTGACGCTGATGAAGCTGGTCGAAGACGGGCGGATCCACCCGTCTCGGATCGAGGAGATGTACTACAGCTCCAAGGCCGAGATCGACGAGCACATCCGCCAGGCGGGCGAGCAGGCGGTCTTCGAGGCGAATTGCGGCACCATGCACGAGGAGCTCGTGAAGATCCTCGGGCGGCTCCGCTACCGCACGAGCTACGGGCAAAACATCCTCAAGCACTCGCTCGAGTGCGCGCACCTGGCCGGCATCATGGCCGCCGAGTTGGGAGCGAGCGTCAAGACCGCAAAGCGCGCAGCGCTCCTCCACGACATCGGGAAAGCGATGACGCACGAGGTGGAGGGCTCGCATGCGCTCATCTCCTCGCAGCAGGCGAAGCGCTACGGGGAGTCCCAGCACGTCGTGCACGCGATCGAGGCCCATCACTACGAGGTGCAGCCGCAGACGGTCGAGGCAGTGCTCGTGATCTCCGCGGACGCGATCTCGGCCTCACGCCCCGGAGCCCGCGGCGAGAGCCTCGAGAGCTACATCAAGCGCCTCGAGTCGCTCGAGAAGATCGCGGGGGAGAAGAAGGGTGTGGAACGCGTCTACGCCCTCCAGGCGGGCCGAGAGATCCGCGTGATGGTGAAGCCGTCGGAGGTCGATGACGACACTGCGGTGCTCCTCTCCCACGAGATCGCACGCGAAATCGAGGACCAGCTCGAGTACCCGGGTCAGATCAAGGTAACGGTGATCCGGGAGTCTCGCGCGACGGAAGTCGCGAAGTAACTAGTTCGAGGCGCCGTACGCAGGCGCGGCACCGAGAAGCGCTATGCCCACGAATGCGATGAAACCCCTGAAAAGACGTGACCGAGCGATGACTCCAGGGACACTACAACGCTACAGTGGCCCTGTGAAGCGGTATCACGTCACGACGTTCGGCTGTCAGATGAACGCGCACGATTCCGAGCGCATCAAGGGGATGCTGGAGTCGCTCGGTCTCGGCGAGGCGACCTCTCAGCCGGACGCCGACGTGATCGTCTTCAACACGTGCACGGTGCGCGAAAAGCCCGACCAGCGGTTTGCCGCTCACCTGGCGCAGGCGCGCGCTCTGAAGGAAGACGATCCGGAAAAGGTGATCGCCGTCGGAGGCTGTTACGCCGAGGCCCAGCGCGATCGCATCTTCGAGCTCTATCCGTACGTCGACGTTGCGTTCGGGCCCGGGTCGATCCCGCATCTCGCCGACTGGATCGGCGCCGGAGGCGTGGCCGTCGCGCGAGGACGGTTCGCCGAGTGGGATCAATTCGCCGGAGAGCTGCCTGCCCGCCGCGAGCGGCCGTTTCAGGCTTGGGTGCAGATCTCGATGGGCTGCAACTCGAAGTGCTCGTACTGCATCGTCCCGGCGGTAAGGGGGCGGGAGCAGAGCCGCCGGCCCGGCGACATCGTTGCCGAGGTGTCGAGCCTCGCCCGGGACGGCGTCCGCGAGGTCACGCTCCTCGGGCAGAACGTCAACTCCTACGGGCGCGACCTGCGCCCGGAGCTCCGCACCGAGTTCGGAGAGCTTCTTCGTGCGCTCGACGCGGTCCCCGGGATCGACCGGATCCGCTTCACGAGCCCTCACCCGAAGGACTTTCGCGAGCCCGTGATCGCTGCCATGGCGGAGTGCGATGCGGTCTGTGAGCATATCCACCTGCCGCTTCAATCCGGTTCGACCCGGATCTTGAAAGCGATGCGGCGAACCTACAGCCGGGAGCGCTATCTCGAGCTCGTCGCACGCCTCCGCGCCGCGATCCCCGACCTCGCCCTCACGACGGACATCATCGTCGGGTTTCCCGGCGAGACAGAGGCGGATTTCCGGCAGACGATCGAGGCGGTCGAGGCGGTCGGCTACGACGGCGCATTCACGTTCCTCTTCAGCCCGCGAAGCGGGACCGAGGCCGCGTCGATGCCCGGCCACGTGCCGGAGGAGGTCAAACAGGAGCGCATCGAGCGACTGATCGATGTGGTGCAGCGGCTTGCTGCCGAGCGAAACGGCCGGCGCGTGGGCGGCCAGGAAGAGGTTCTGGTCGAGGGTCCGAGCAGGACCGACCCTGCGGTCCTCCGCGGACGCACGCGACGAAATACGACGGTCAACTTCCGCGGTTCGGCTGCCCCGGGGGAGCTCGTCGACGTTCGTATCGAAGCGGCGACGTCGACGACGCTGAAGGGCACCCAGGCCGCCCTCGTCGCAGCCTGATCCGCTTTTCGCCCAATCCGCGTGCCACTCGCGCGCATCCCCCCGTTAGGCTGAAGCCGGAGGGAGGTTTGCGGTGGCCCCGGAGGGCATGACCACGCCGGCCTTGTCTGGAACGGTCATCGCGATCTTCGGGCCGACCGCGGGCGGCAAGAGCGCCGTCGCCGGCGAGATCGCGCGAACGATCTCCACCGACCTGATCTCCGCTGACTCGATGCAGGCCTACCGCGGCCTGCCGATCCTGACGAACCAGCCCGAGACGCCGACCCGCCTGGTCGAGATCTGGCCGCTCGACCACGAAGGCTCCGTGGGCGAATACCAGCGCGTCGCCCACGACGCGATCGACACCGCTCTCGCCGCCGGCCGCACCCCGGTCGTCGTGGGTGGAACGGGTCTCTATCTCCGGGCAGCGCTCGCCGACCTCGAGCTCCCTCCCGCTCCTGCCCCCGGCGCGCGCGAGCGCTGGGAGGGCGTCTACGACCGCCTGGGCGGTGACGGGGCGCACGCGGCGCTTGCCGAGCGCGATCCAGACGCAGCGGCGGCCGTGCACCCGAACGACCGCCGCCGGGTCGTTCGCGCCCTCGAGCTCCACGAGGCTGGAGGATCACTCGCTCCGCCGCGGCGCAATCTCTGGAGCGCCGACACGCGCCATCCGACGAGGATCGTCGGCCTCGGAGTCCCCAAGGACGTCCTCGAGGCTCGTATCGAGGCCCGCACCCGCGAGATGTTCGCGCGTGGGGTGCGACAAGAGGTCGAGAGCGCGCTCGCCGGGCCGGTCTCGGCGACGGCAGCGCAGATCATCGGCCTTCGGGAGGTGGCGGATCTGCCTGAAGAGAAGGCGGCGGCGGCGATCGTCCTTCGCACCCGCCAGTACGCCGCGTACCAGCGGAAATGGATGCGGCGCATCCCGGAACTGAGCCTGGTCGAGGCCGAAGGCGACCCCTCCGACGCAGCCGCGGAAATCCTGCGCGCTGTCGAGATTTCACCCTTCTGAGGCAGCAAGAACGCGCCGCCGCGTGCGTCTCTTAGACAAGCGGCCCACTTTCACCGTCACGTCAACGAAAGGTGGGCACCATGAAACCAACGATCCTCCGTATCCTGGGCGTAGCCGCGCTTGGGGTGTCGGCCTTCCTGGCCGCCACGGCCTCACCGGCCGGGGCGTTCCCGATCCCCGGCGACACAGGCGGACACGACCACGTGGCGGGCACGCTCGCGGACACCGAGCGCTGCGGAAGCTACGTGCGGGGACCAGACGGAACCGGGTTCCAGCTCGACCCCGCGACCTACGACTTCGAGAGACCCTCGCCCCTCGGGGTCGGAGCCCTGGCCGCGCCCGATAATCACTGGGTGCAGGTGAGCGGCGACGAGTTTCTGGTCGTCGACCTCGGAAGCCCGGCCGACGTCATCGACCTCTTCCCGTCGATCGACCACGGTCCCGTGCCCGACGAAGCGCTCGAGTCGACGGTCTACGGGAGCAACGACCTCTCCCAGCCCGAGAGCGATTGGGAAGCCGGCGACATCACGACTGTCTTCGAGCAGGGGCGCGACGCCGCCTGGATCTCGGATGACTTCGCCACGCGCTGGTCCTTCTCGACCGGGTACCGGTACGTCGGCGTCCACTGGGGAGGCCCCAAGGCGCTCCTGGCCGATGAGGATGCCGAGATCGACGCAGTCTGCACACCCAACCGAGCGCCCGAGTGCTTGCAGCTCATCGCAGGAAACATCCTCTGGCCTCCTAACCACAAGTACCGGCTCGTGACCGTATCCGGTGCGACAGATCCCAACGGCGACACGCTCGGCTACACGGTTACCGGCGTGACGCAGGACGAGGCGCTCGACGGTGCCGCCGACGGGCACACGAAGCCCGACGCTGCCTGGGCCAGCCGGTCGGACCAGGTGAAAGTCCGCGCGGAGCGGAGCGGGCGCGGAAACGGACGCGTCTACCGCATCGCCGTTGAGGTCTCCGACGGAGAGCTCAGTTGCACTGGCACCGCCCTCCTCGGGGTGCCGCATGACCGGCGCAAGCACCGCGCGCCTGTCGACTCCGGGCTCGTGGTCGACTCCTTCGGCCCGTAGGGCTGCGTCTGTCCCATGGGGAATGGGCCTGGCCGCGCGGCTGGGCCCTTCCCCTTCGTTACCCTGTCGGCGTTTGCGGTTCGCGAAGTGGCACGGGCTCGGGAACGATTACCTGCTCATGGAGCGGGAGGAAATCGGCCGCCCGCTCGACGCCGGGCTCGTGCGGCGACTCTGCGACTATCACTTCGGTGTCGGCTCGGACGGACTCCTCGAAGTGCTCTCGGTGGACGGGGCTCACGCGGACGTCCTGATCTGGAACCCCGACGGGTCCACCGCTGAGCTTTCGGGCAACGGGACGCGCATCGTCGCCCGCTGGCTCGCGCGGCGGGCGGGCGCGGACGAGGTCACGATCTCGGTCGGAGACCGCGAGGTGACCGCCCGGATGCGCGCAGGGCTCGAAGTCGAGATGGACATGGGCCCGGTAGAGGTAGCGCCGATTGAGACGCTCGAGGTCGACGACACATCCGTCGAGTTCACCCCGGTCTCGGTCGGGAACCCACACGCGGTCATCGCTCGCGATCCCGATCGGGCGGAGCTCCTCCGGCTCGGGCCGCTGGTCGAGAACCATCCACGGTTTCCCGAGCGCACAAACGTCCAGTTCGTCCGCGTCGACTCGAAGATGGACGCGACCGCAGGCGTGTGGGAACGAGGAGCGGGGGAGACGCTCTCGTCGGGAACGAGCGCCTGTGCCGTTGCCGGGGCGGCCGTCGCCAACGGCTGGTGCGAGAGCCCTGTCACGGTCCATCTCGCCGGCGGCGACCTACTCGTGGAGCTCGACGGGGACATGCGCGCGCGGCTGACGGGCAAGGCCCAGGAGATCTGCACCGGCGCGCTCAGCGAGGAATGGCTGGCCGGATGAGATTCGCGCGCCGGCTCGAGCTCGTCCCTCCGTACCTCTTCGCCGAGCTCGAGCGGAAACTCGACGAGAAGAGAAAGGCCGGCGTCGACGTCATCAGCCTCGGGATCGGCGATCCGGATCTGCCCACTCCCGAGCCGGTCGTGGCGGCGCTCCAGCGCGAGGCCGCGCGCCCGGAGACGCACCGGTACCCGACGAACCGCGGTCTCGAGCCGTTTCGTCAGACGGTCGCCGGCTTCTATCGCGATCGGTTCGACGTCGCTCTCGACCCGGACCGCGAGGTCGTGCCCGTCCTCGGCGGCAAGGAGGGTGTCGCCCACATCGCGCTCGCATGCCTCGACCCGGGCGACGTCGCGCTCTCACCCGAGCCCGGCTACCCGCCGTACACGTCGGGGCCGCTCTTCGCGGGCGGTGCCGTTCACTACCTGCCTTTGCGAGAGGAGAACGGCTTCCTCCCCGATCTCGACGAGATCCCGGCGGATGTTCTCGCCCGCGCCAACCTTCTCTTTCTCAACTACCCCAACAACCCGACCGGAGCCGTCGTAGGCGAGGGTTTCTTCGCGCGCGCCGTCGAGTTCGCCCGCGCCAACGACCTGATCATCGTGCACGACAACGCCTACTCGGAGGTCGCCTTCGATGGCTACCGGCCACCGAGCTTTCTCGCGACCGAGGGTGCCAAGGACGTGGGGGTGGAGATCTTCTCGCTCTCGAAGGGGTGGAACATGACTGGGTGGCGGGTCGGCTGGATTGCAGGAAACGCGGAGATGGTGGAGCGCTACCGCCAGCTGAAGACGAACCTCGATTCGGGGATGTTCGACGCGCTGCAGCTTGCGGGCGTGGCAGCCCTGACCGAGGCGCGGGATTTCCCGCGGGAGATGTCCGAGATCTACAGGCGCCGGCGCGACCTCATGATCGAGGCGCTCGAGGGGATCGGCATTCCCGCCTCGCCTCCACGGGCGACGCCGTACATCTGGGTGCGGGTCCCCGACGGGCACAGCTCCTCGAGCTTCACCGAGCTCGTCCTGGAGGAGGCCGGCGTCGTCGTGTCGCCGGGCCCATCCTTCGGGCCGAGCGGGGAGGGATTCGTGCGGCTGTCGCTTACGGTCGCCGATGAACGCCTGGAGGAGGCGGCTCGACGGATCGCGTCTTCGCTTCGCGTCGAGGCGGGGGCATAATCCAGGCGTGACTCAGCACCAACCGGATCCCGCGCCCGGGGCCGAGCCCGAGCGCGGCTTCCTCGTAGCGGTGCTGGGCCAGGGAGTCGATGAGAACGAGGAGCTCGCCGAGATGCGGGAGCTTCTGCGCACGGCCGGGGTCGAGCCGGTCGGGGAACTTGTTCAGCGCCGGCCGGCGCCCGATCCCCGGACGTACGTCGGCAAGGGCAAGCTGGCCGAGCTGAAGGAGGCCGTCTCACGGTCGGACGCGGAGTCGCTGCTCGTTGACGACGAGCTCGACCCGGGGCAGCAGCGGAGGCTCGAGGACGAATTCAAACTGCGGGTGGTCGACCGCACCCAGCTGATCCTCGACATCTTCGCTCAGCACGCGACGAGCGCTGAGGGAAAGCTCCAGGTCGAGCTTGCGCAGCTCGAGTACAACCTTCCCCGCATGCGCGGTCTCTGGCAGCACCTCGAGCGCCTCGGCGGCGGAATCGGAACCCGGGGCCCCGGCGAGTCGCAGCTCGAAACCGACCGCCGGCTCGCCCGCCGACGAATCGGCCAGCTACGCAAGCGGCTCAAGGACCTTGGTCGGCGCCGTGACACGCAGCGCAAGGCACGCCATCGCGCGGAGACACCGGTTGTCGCGCTCGCCGGGTACACGAACGCCGGCAAGTCGACGCTCTTGAATGCTTTGACCGATGCGGCGGTTTCCGTCAACGACAGGTTGTTCGAGACACTCGACCCGACGACGCGCAGCTTCGAGCACGAGGGCCGCCGCTACCTCGTCACCGACACCGTCGGGTTCATCCGCAAGCTGCCCCACCAGCTGGTCGAGGGGTTCGCCGCGACGCTCGAAGAGACGTTCGACGCCGATCTCATCGTGCATGTCGCCGACGCCGCCGCGACCGACGAGCGCCTGGAGGAGACCATCGAGGCGGTCGACTCCGTTCTCAGGGAGATCGGCGCATCCGAGCTTCCGACCGAGCTCGTCCTGAACAAGATCGACGCGGTCGATCCGCTCCGGCGCCGGCGCCTGGCCAATAGGTTTCCAGGCGCCCTCCAGGTGTCTGCGCTGACCGGAGCTGAGATCGACGATCTGAAGGCCCGGATCGCCGAGCGCTTCGGGGAACGGCTGCGCGCGGTTCGACTCCTCGTCCCGTACGACGCCGGGCGGATCCTTGCCGAGCTGTACGAGCTCGGGGCGCCGATCGAAGAGCGTCTGGACACCGCGGACGGAGTCATCGTGGTCGCCCGGCTGCCGCATCGCGAGGTGCCTCGCTTCGCGCCCTATCTGATCGCCGAGCCGGCGGCCCGGGCGCGGCGATGATCGAGCTCGAGATCCAGCGCGTGCACGAGGATGCCCGCCTGCCCGAGCGCGCGTATGACGGCGACGCGGGCCTCGATCTCTCCGCTTGCGAGAGCGTCCGGCTTGCGCCGGGGGAGCGGGCGGTCGTCGGCACGGGCCTCGCTGTCTCCATCCCCGCTGGCTATGCGGGATTCGTCCAACCGCGGTCGGGCCTTGCCGCCCGGCACGGGATCGCGGTCGTCAACTCGCCAGGCCTCATCGACTCGGGGTATCGGGGCGAGATCAAGGTCGTGCTCCTGAACACCGACCGCGAAAGGACCTTCGCCGCCGAGCCGGGCGACAGGATCGCCCAGCTCGTCGTCTTGCCGGTTCCCCCGCTCGCCGTCCGCGAGGTCGACGAGCTGCCGGGGAGCGAGCGGGGCGTGCGCGGCTTCGGCTCGTCGCAAACCGTGTGATGGAGCCCCGCATCCGCGTTTCGGCCGTCCTGCGGCGGGAGGGCCGTACTCTCCTCATCCGCCAGGAGAAGCCGGGCCGGGAGTACTGGATGCTCCCGGGGGGCGGAGTCAACGGCGGCGAGACGCTCGTCCAGGCAGTGCATCGTGAGCTTCTCGAGGAATGCGGGATCGAGGAGGACCTTCCACTCGAGGGCCCGATCGCCGTGGTCGAGTCGATCTCGCCCGACCGCCCGCCCACCAAGCATGTCGTCCATATCGTCTTCGCGGGGCATCTTGGGGGGCGTTCTCTCGAGGCAGTGACCTCGCGCGACGCGGCGGTCCGGGGCCACCGCCTCTTCGGTGTCGACGAGCTGCTCGGCCTGCCGATCCATCCGCCGATCCAGCGATTCCTGGCGCGCTGGGAGACGGGCGACCCGGTCGTCTATCTCGGATCGATGTGGGCGCCCTAACGGCACATTCCGGCTCACACCTGCGCGCCGCGCGTCGTTAGGCTGAAAAGTGGGTGGTGGCCCGGGGTGGCCCCGTGGATTTACGAGTACCGCCCGCCACGCGCCCGGGCCCGCTCGGCGGAAACACGCTGAGCCGCTGCCTCTAGATCCCCGGCGAGAGGCTCGAGCTCGGGCGCCTCGCCAAGCCCGCGTGCGAGCGCCTGGCGGATGAGCCAGTCGGCGAGCCACGGGTTCCGCGGCAGCAGCGGGCCGTGCAGGTACGTCCCGACGGCACTGGCCAAGCGACAGCCCTCGAAGCGGTCCTCGCCATTGTTGCCGAACCCCGCCACGACTCGGCCGAGCGGCTCCGCACCGTCGTCGAGATAGGTCTTGCCTGCGTGGTTCTCGAAACCGGCCAGCGTCCGCCGCTCGCCTGGATCGAGCTCGCACTCGAGGAGCACGTCTCCGATCATGCGCCGCTCGCCGGCGACAGTGTGATGCGGCAGGAGGCCGATTCCGGGCAGCTCAGCGCCCGAGCGGTCGCGGTAGAAGCGGCCCAGAAGCTGATAGCCGCCGCAGACGGCGAGAAAGGCTGCGCCTTCCGCCGCGGCCGCGCGCAGCGGTTCGCCCTTGGAGGCCAGATCGGGCGCGATGAGAGCCTGCTCGCGGTCTTGACCGCCGCCGATGTAGTAGAGGTCGTGCTCGCCTGGCCGCACGGGGTCGCCGAGCCCGATCGTCCGGTACTCGAGCTCGATCCCGCGCCAGCGCGCGCGCCGCTCCAGCACGGCAATGTTGCCACGGTCGGCGTAGATGTTGAGGTAGTCCGGGTACAGATGCCCGAGCACGATCTTCACGCGACCGCCTCCTCCCAGTAGGGACGAACGAGGCCGCGATCGGACGCGATCTGGCGCAGCGCCAGCATGGCCGTATAGGTCGGCAGGACAACGAGCTCGCCGCCGGAAGGCGTTGCTTCGAGCCCGTACGTGAGAGCCCTGTCGAGATCCCCGATGATGGTGATCCTCTCCGGCTCGAGCCCTCCGTATTTGAACCGCAGCGCCAGCTCCTCGGCCCGCGAGCCAGACGCGATGAGCTCGCCGAGGCCCCCCAAGAGCGGCTCGAAGTCGACGTCCCAGATCCACGAGACATCGCGTCCATCGGCGATGTCGTCGTTCAGCGCCACGAGGAGCCGGTTCGGCGTGCCCGCGTCGACGAGCGTCCGTATGACCTCGTTCGCGCCCGCGGGGTTCTTGACGAGCAGAAGGAGGACGGAGCGGTCGCCTGCGTCGATCCGCTCGAAGCGACCGAAAGCCGCCTCGAACCGGGAGAGCCCTGCGGCGATCTCGTCGAGGTCCGCGCCGAGAACGAGGGCGAGCGCGGCTCCCGCCACCGCGTTGTAGACGTTGTAGAGCCCGGGAAGGGGGAGGGAGACCCGCTGTGAGCCGGCGGGCGTGACGAGGTCGAAGGCAGAGCTTTCCAGTCCGGCGAGCGTGATCGAGCGGGCCGTGACGTCGAGTGGGGGGCGGGAGTCATGGCAGCGGGGGCAACGGTAGTCGCCCAGATGCCCGACGTAGGAAGCGGCATAGTCGTACGGGGCCCCGCAGGTGCGGCAGTACTTGGAATCGGCGGCGTGTGGAAGGCCCTCACGGGCCACCGCCGGATCGTCGAGGCCGAACCGGAGCACCTCCGGCCGTCCCCGGGCGATGTCCGCGAGCAAGGGATCGTCGGCGTTCACGACCGTCCAAGCCGCAGGATCGAGCTCCGCGATCGCCGTCCGCCAGCGCTCGGCGACGAGCTCGAGCTCGCCGTAGCGGTCGAGCTGGTCGCGAAAGAGGTTCCCGAGACAGACCGCCTGCGGACACAGCCTCCGGGCCACGTCTGGAAGGGCACCCTCGTCGACCTCGAAGAGCCCAAGCTCTGCGCCCTCGCCCGCAAGGAGCGCCGACGCGACGCCGGAGACGAGGTTCGCGCCCGCCCTGTTGTGGGCGAGTGCCACCTTTCCGCCGAGGATCTCGGCCACGATCGCCGAGGTCGTCGTCTTGCCATTCGTTGCCGAGACCAGCGCAGACCCAAGGGGTAGGCGTGCGGCGAGGCGCCCGATTGCGCCCGGATCGATCGTCGCAAGGATCTTCCCGGGGATGGTGGTGCCGCCGCCGCGCCCTGCCAGCCGCGACATCCGCCCAGCTGCGCGCGCAACGGCGACTTCGAGCTCGAGTCGCACGGGCGCCAGTCTACGGCGGGCTCACTCTCCCTCGAACGAGTGAACCTCCGCCCGCTTCCCTCGAACTGGGGAGGAGGGCGAGCGGCTCAGGCCGATCACGTCCGCAAGGTTTTTTCTGCGGCCCGCGTTCGCGCGGAGGAGGGAAACACCAGCATGCGGCGGCTGAACGGCACGAGGGGCATCCTCCGAGGCAGGGCTCTCTGGGGAAAGAAGACCAAAGGCGAGTCTCGGTCGAGCGCCCTCTGGGGAAAGCCCGGGCGCGGCTTCGTCATGCTTGCGCTCCTCGCAGTTCTCGCGGCGCCGTTGGCCGCCACCGCTTCAGACCGGGGCAGAGGGCTCGCTCCGACCGGCGCGCTCGTTCCTGCCGGCCTCCTGGCTGACGCGCAGAACCACCCCAACCAGACTTTCTCGGTCATCGTGCAGGCGAAGCGAGGCAAGAAGACCGACTTCGTCGCCGCGACGCTGGCCGGCTCGACCTCGCGCCACCCTGGGAAGGCCAAGGGGCTCAAGAAGCGCTTCGCGAGCATCCCCGGAGTCGCAGCGGAGGTCACGGGCGCTCAACTCGTCGACCTCGCCAGGCAGGGTGGAATCCTGGCCGTCACGTCCGACAAGCGCGTACGCCTTTCAGCCCAGTACACGAACGATCAGGGCTGGGTCGACACGGCGGGTGTCTCCGACTTCTATGTGGGCATGGCGCTCAGCGGGCTGAACGTCCCCGCGATCGCAGTGGTCGACAGCGGCGTGCAAGCACTGCGCCCCGATTTCGGCCTGCGCGTCGTCAAGCAGGTCAGCCTGACCAGCCTGACGCCGAACTCCGCGGGCGACGGCCGCGGGCACGGGACGTTCGTGGCCGGGATCGCAGCGGGCGCCGCGCTCAAATACGCGGGCGCAGCTCCGACGGCGCCGATCGTCTCCATCGACGTCATGGACGACAGCGGCATGGCGCTGACGAGCGACGTCATCGCGGCGGCGGACTGGATCCTCGCCAACAAGGCTCGCTACAACATCCGCGTCGCCAATTTCTCCCTCCAGTCGTCCCAGGCCGGCAGCTTCATGTACGACCCGCTCAACAAGGCGGTTGAGAAGCTCTGGTTCAGCGGCGTGGTCGTCGTGGCCGCAGCCGGGAACTATGGCGGGAACGGCCAGCCCACGTCCGTCGCCTACGCACCGGGCAACGATCCGTTCGTGATCAGCGTCGGCGCGAGCGACCTGAGCGGGACGCCGTGGACTGCTGCCGACGACACCGCCGCTCCCTGGTCGGCCTACGGATACACACTGGACGGCTTCGCCAAGCCCGAGCTCGGCGCTCCAGGGCGCTACCTGGTCGGCCCGGTGCCCGCCGGCTCGACGATGGCCACGGAGCAGCCGGCGCGGATCACAGCGCCCGGGTACATGTGGATGTCGGGCACTTCGTTTTCGGCCCCCGTCGTTTCGGGAGCAGCGGCGCTGATCCTGGCGAAGAACCCGAGCTGGACGCCTGACCAGGTCAAGGGCGCGCTCATGCTGTCCGCCAAGCCCACGGCTGCCGGTCGGGCACTGGGCGTCGGCGAGGTCAACGCCAAGGCGGCCTACAACGTCACGAACCCGCCGAACCCGAACGCCGCGCTGAACCAGTTCGTCGGACCCGACGGGACCGGAGGCGTCGCCTTCGACTCGGCCTCGTGGGCCAGCACCGCGCAGGCTGATGCGTCCTGGTCGAGCGCCTCCTGGTCATCCGCCTCGTGGGCCTCGGCCTCGTGGTCGAGCGCGAGCTGGGCGAATGCCTCCTGGGCTGCCGCCTCCTGGTCCTCGGCCTCGTGGAATGCCGCGAGCTGGGCCGCCGCAAGCTGGGCCGCAGCCTCGTGGAACGCGGCCAGCTGGGCCGCCGCCTCCTGGGCCGCTTAGCTCTCGGGAAGCCCTTCAGCGCATCCACTGGCGCTAATCCCTCGAACGAGTGAGATTTCGAGCCTCTCCCGCAAAAGGGGGAGGCTCACCTTCCCGATCCCGCTTAACTTGCTGTCTGGCGTACAAAACCTCGCTCCGGCCTTGCGGCCTTGGTGCAGAGAGAGGATAGGGGAAGGGACATCAGTTTTATGCGGCTCGATCGTGGTTCGACGCAAGGAGTTCGCTGGAGCGCCCTCTGGGGCAAGCCCTCGAAGGGCGAGACCCGGTCGAGCGCGCTCTGGGGCAAGGGCGGGCGTGGTTTCGTCTCGACGCTCCTGATCGCGGTCGCGCTCTGCGCGCCCGTCGCGGCTACGGCCTCTTCCGGCAGCGACAGGGAGCTTGCCTACACGACGCCCGGGCTCCTGGCTTTCGCGCAGGAGAGCCCGAATGCAACCTTCAACGTCATCATCCAGGGCGACCCCGACAAGTCCACCGGCGCGATCGCGTCCGTGGTCAAGTCGGAGCTCTCGCGCGAGCGCGGCAAGGCGAAGGGCATCAAGCGCCAGTTCGCCTCGATCAACGGCATCGCGGCCAACCTCACCGGCTTCCAGATCGTCCGGCTCGCCCGCAAGAGCGGAATCGGCGCGATCACGCTCGATTCCCCCATCCGGCTCGCGGGCTCCCTGACGAACAAGCAGCGCTGGCCGTTCGTCTCCGGCGTCCAGAAGTTCTGGGCGAGCGGAACGTCCGCAGCGACGCCGACGATCGCCATCGTGGACTCGGGGATCGACGCCTCGCGCGCCGACCTCGGCGGCCGGGTCGTCGCCCAGGTCAACCTGTCTTCGCTCGCGGGCAACTCGGCCGGCGACGGCCGTGGGCACGGGACATTCGTGGCCGGCATCGCCGCAGGATCGGGCGACGGCTACGCCGGCGCGGCCCCCGCTTCCAAGATCGTCTCCATCGACGTGATGGACGACCAGGGCATGGCGATGACGCGCGATGTCATCGCCGCGGCCGACTGGATCCTGAAGAACAAGGACACGTATGGAATCCGCGTGGCGAACTTCTCACTCCACTCCGCCCAGCCGAACAGCTTCATGTACGACCCCCTGGACAAGGCGGTCGAGAAGCTCTGGTTCAGCGGCGTGGTCGTCGTCGCCGCGGCCGGCAACTACGGCGTCGCGGGCCGCCCGAGCGGCGTCCCCTTCGCCCCTGGCAACGACCCCTTCGTGATCACGGTCGGCGCCGACGACATCGACGGCTCCGTCTCGACCAACGACGATTACGCGGCTCCGTGGTCTGCCTACGGATACACGCTCGACGGTTTCGCGAAGCCCGACGTGGCCGCGCCCGGCCGGTTCATGGCTGGCCCTGTGCCGACGGCTTCGACGCTGGTGCTCGAGAAGCCGGCGAGCGTCGTGGCTCCCGGGTACATCCAGCTCTCCGGCACGTCCTTTGCGGCCCCGATCGTCGCCGGTGCGGCGGCGCAGATCCTGGCCACCCATCCCACGTGGACGCCTGACCAGGTCAAGGGCGCGATCATGCTGGCTGCACGGCCTGCCGGCGACTCGGCGCCGCTTGCCACCGGAGTCGGCATCGTGGACGTCGCCAAGGCGGTTGCGCTCACGAACGCACCCAACCCGAACCTCGCGCTCAACCAGTTCGTGATCGACGATGCGGTCGCCGGCGGCAAGGTCTTCGCCTCCGCCAGTTGGGCAAGCACTGCAGCCGGAAACGCCTCGTGGGCCTCCGCGTCCTGGGCCTCCGCCTCGTGGGCCTCGGCCTCCTGGTCGAGCGCCTCGTGGGCCTCCGCCTCGTGGGCGAGCGCCTCGTGGGCCTCCGCCTCGTGGGCGAGCGATGCCCAGTCGGCCGCCTCGTGGGCGAGCGCCTCGTGGGCCTCGGCTTCCTGGTCGGACAACGCCGAGATAGAGCCGGCCTCCCCGGAGGGCG
The DNA here is from genome assembly GCA_039931575.1 of Gaiellaceae bacterium. Taxonomy (GTDB): domain Bacteria; phylum Actinomycetota; class Thermoleophilia; order Gaiellales; family Gaiellaceae; genus DATEOR01. The sequence continues at coordinate 4,119 of JBDTRS010000011.1, read as the reverse complement.
AATGGCTCGACCCGGCCGAGCTGCAGGAGTTCGCAGCCGACCTCGGGCTCATCCCACCGGAAGACACCACCCCCGCGGCTGCCGACCCGACGAGCGCCCCGGCGCCCGACCCCGCGGGCAGCGTGGTCGACACGACATTTCTGCTCCCGTGATCGGACGGTGAGCGAAGTTACCCCGGGTGGCCCACCCCATCCGGGGTTTCCCCCTTCCGGGGGAACTTGCACGCGGTCGCCAGGCGTCCCTCGAACGGGGGACGCCGCACCATTCCAAGCACCGTACTTTGCGGGTATGGCTCTGCGGCCCCACGCTTTCGCGTGGAAAGGAGTGTCCTTGACGCATGGCTGCCCTCCGAGGTGGGTGAGATGAGCGCGGTTCCGACCGAGTTTGGCGCCGATCGCCGCGCCGGCTCCGAGCCGGCCGAGGAATCCCTCTCCCGCCAGGCGAAGGCCTATCTCTTCACGGTCGCGGCGGTCGCGGTCGCGGCGGGGCTCGTCCCGCTTTCTCACCTGAACCCGGGAACCCCGGGCTGGCCGACGTTCCTCGTGCTCGCCTCGTGCGCAGCCGTTGCGCAGCTCTTCGTCGTGCGTACGCCGCGCGACCAGTCGTACCACACGACGATCGTCTTCCTGATCCCGGCCGCGCTGCTGCTCCCGCCCGAGCTGGTCGCGCTCATGGGCGTCGTCCAGCACGTGCCCGAATGGCTGAAGGTTCGCTACCCCTGGTACATCCAGGGCTTCAACATCGCCAACTACACGATCAACGGGCTCGCGGCGTGGGGGGCCGTGCATCTCATCGAGGGGCTCGCCCTGAGCGAGAACGTGACGTTTGCGCTCGGAGGGCTCGCGGCTTCGCTCGTCTTCGTCATCCTGAACCACGTCCTGCTCGCGACGATGCTCCATTTCGCCCGTGGGCACACCCTGAGCGAGACAGGCCTCTTTTCGGCAGACAGCCTCTCGACCGACTTCGTGCTCGCGGCCCTCGGCGTCGCGTTCGCCGCCATCTGGCGGTGGAACCCGTATCTCCTTCCGACCGCCGTGGCCCCGCTCCTCCTGATCCACCGGTCCCTGAGCGTGCCGGCGCTCCAGGAGGAAGCGCGCATCGACCCGAAAACGGGCCTGTTCAACGCCCGTTACTTCGCCGCCGAGCTGCGCGAGGAACTCGTGCGCGCCGGGCGGATGGACCGGCCGATGTCGATCATCATGGCCGACCTCGACCTGCTGCGGGACATCAATAACTCCTACGGCCACCTGGCGGGCGATGCGGTGCTGCAGGGCATCGCCGAGGTCTTCCGCATGCAGCTTCGCCATTACGACGTGCCCGCACGCTTCGGCGGCGAGGAGTTCGCCATCTTGCTCCCCGAAACCTCGCCTGAGCTCGCTCTCGAGATCGCCGAGCGGATTCGCCGCGCCGTCGCCGACCGGCGCTTCGAGGTCGAGACCTCGAGCGAGCCCATCCGGGCGACCATCTCCCTCGGGGTGGCCGGCTTCCCCAAGGACGGAAACGATCCGAACGAGCTCATCCACCAGGCCGATCTTGCGGTCTACCGCGCCAAGCTCCAGGGGCGAAACCGAGTCCAGGGCGCGAGCTCGGAACCGCTCCTCCTGGCGCCGTCCGAGCGGCCGACCCGGCTCGCAGCCGTGCCGGAGGAAGGCGATTACGCGCCCGTGACCAACCGGGCCCTGCCCGAGACCAGGGCGAGCGAGCGCCGGCAGGAGCAGCAACAGCGCCCGCACACGCCAGGCCGGCCGCACTTCTTGGCGCTCTCACCGTCGGTCGCCACCCTTGTCGCCCTCGTGTCGATCGCAGGCGTGGGAGCCGGTATCGCCGGAGCGTTCCTCGGGACGAACGGCAACCTGCTCGGCCTGCTCGCGGTCATCATCCTCGTCGGCGGCGGTCAGGCGCTCTCCCTCGAGATGGAAGCGGGGTCGATCTCCGTCAGCGCGGTCGGCGCGCTCGCCGGAGCCGCCCTGTTCGGGCCGCGCGCGGCGCTCCCGCTCGCGGTCGCCACGGTCGCGGTCGAGTGGAGCTCGCGCCGCGACGCCTGGTACTACGTTCTCTTCAATATCGGCGCGCTGAGCCTCGCATCGCTCGCGGCAGCAGCCGTATTCAGCATCGGCTCCAGCACGCTCGTCACCGCCGCGGCCGGGCTCGTCGCCGGCGGCGCCTACTTCGTCGTCAACACCGGCTTGCTCTCGGGGGCCATGGCCCTGGAGGGTCACGACAAGTGGCGAAGCGTCTGGAACGAGCGCTTCTCGTGGCTCTTGCCTCATTACGTTGCCTTCGGCACGGTCGGGGGCGCCATCGCGCTCGCGTACTCCGCGATCGGCCTCTACGGCCTCGCCGTCTTCGTCCTTCCGCTCTTCCTCATGAGGAAGACCATGGCCGCCTATCTTGGGCACACGGAGAAATCGACGAAGAAGCTGCGCAAGGCTGCAGAGACGATCCGCGAGCAGAACGTCTCGCTCGAGCAGGCGAACCGCCTCCTGAAGGAGCGCTCGACGGCGGCGATGGAGAGCCTCTCGGCGACAGTGGACGCACGCGACGCCTACACGGCGGGCCACTCTCGCCGAGTGCAGCAGCTCGCCCTCGCGATCGGCCGCGAGCTCGGCTTCTCGCAGGCGGAGCTCGACCTTCTCGGCCACGCCGCCCTCTTCCACGACATCGGCAAGCTTGCGATCCCGGACGCGATCCTCTTGAAGCCGGCAAGCCTGACCACGGACGAGTGGTCGCTGATGCAGCGCCACGCGGACGAGGGAGCGCGCATCATCGACCGCCTCGGCTTTCTCCAGGACGCGGTTCCCGCGATTCGCCACCACCACGAGCGCTTCGACGGCACCGGCTACCCCAACGGCCTCGCGGGCGAGGAGATCCCGCTCGGAGCCCGAGTCATCCACGTGGCCGACGCCCTCGACTCGATGCTCACGACGCGCATCTACCGGGCTGCGAGGCCCGCCGACGAAGCGCTCGAGGAGCTTCGCCGCGGCTCCGGATCTCAGTTTTGCCCGCGCTGCGTTTCCGCCCTCGAGCGGCTGCTCCGCACCGACGAGCACGGCCCCGCCGACACACCGTCGAAGCTCCTGGCCACCGCGTCCTAGAGCGGGCTTTCTGAGACGATTGGGGCGTGACGGGCACGCTCCAGGCCGCCGGGCTCCAGCTCCGCGCCGCGAGGCACCTCATCCGCCGCGGCCGCGGGCCGCTGCGCGCCCGCCTGGGCCCGCTCGACGACCGGCTCGTCTTCGTGCTCGGAAGCCCGCGCTCGGGGACGACGTTCCTCGGGTCGTCGATCGGCTCGCTGCCGGGCTTCGTCGACCTCGGCGAGGTGACGCCGCTCAAGGCTGCCATTCCGGGGCTCGCCGGGCTTCCGCCTGACGAGGCGGCGGCGCGGCTACGGAGCATCCTCGAGACAGCGCGTCGGCTCGGGCTCCTCGGGGGCCTGCGAGCGCTCGAGCAGACGCCCGAGACCGCGTTCGTGGCGCCCGCGCTCGCGCGCGCCTACCCGGCCGCGCGCTTCGTCCACATCGTCCGCGACGGTCGCGACGTCGTGTGCTCGCTCCTCGAGCGTGGCTGGCTCACGGCGGGGCGTGGGGGGGGCGACGACGCGGGCCATGCGTACGGAGCGAAGGTGCGCTTCTGGGTGGAGTCAGAGCGCCGCGAAGAGTTCGAGGAGGCGAGCGACGCTCGTCGTGCCGCGTGGGCCTGGCGCCGGTACGTGGAGGCCGGCCGTGCGGCGACGGAACGGAGCGTCGAGACCCGCTACGAGCAGGTGGCCAACAGCCCGGATTCGGTCGCGGCGACACTTGCGGGCTTCCTGGATGCTCCTGAGGAGCCGCTCGCGGAGGCCCTGCGGGCCGCGCACGCCTCCTCGATCGGCCGTTTCCGCCACGACCTGACCAAAGAGCAGCTCGAAGACGTCGAGGCCGAGGCGGGGGCACTCCTGGACGAGCTGGGTTACTTGCGGTCCGTCTAGCCTGCTCTATCCTTTAGCGGAGAGCGCTATGGCTCGATCTCAGCGCTATACCGACGAGCAGCTCCTGGACGAGGTCAGGGCGTCCGCGAGACGCATTGGGCGCTCGCCGACCATGCGGGAATTTCGGCTCGACCAGGCGGCGCAGCCGCACC
>JBDTRS010000010.1:0-31313 GCA_039931575.1 Gaiellaceae bacterium | reverse complement strand
GCGCCCAGAAGAAGGTCGAGGAGCAGAACTTCGTCTCGCGGAAGAACGTCCTCAAGTACGACGACGTCATGAACGTCCAGCGCCAGGTGATCTACGAGCAGCGCCGGCGCGTCCTCGAGGGCGACGACCTCTCCGACGAGATCCACCAGTGGATCGACGAGGTGCTGGAACGCGCCGTGCTCGAGCACACCGCCTCGGAGTACCCCGAGGAGTGGGATCTCGACAGCCTCTTCAAGGAGATCGAGACGATCTACGACACCGAGGTCCGCCCCGACGAGATCGATCTCAAGTCGATGTCGCGCGAGGAGCTGATCGAGGACTTCGCCGACGACGCCCACACGGCCTATGAAACGAAGGAAGAGGAGCTCGGCTCCGAGCTCATGCGCGAGATCGAGCGCTTCCTCATCCTCCAGGTGGTCGATCTCCGCTGGCGCGAGCACCTCGACTCGATGGAGTACCTGCGCGACGGCATCCACCTGCGGGCGATGGCCCAGAAGGACCCGCTGGTCGAGTACCGCTCCGAGGGCCACACCATGTTCGAGGAGCTCGGGGCGATCATCCGCGAGGAAGTCGTCCGCCACCTCTTTCACGTCGAGTTGCAGCAGGACGAGGCCGAGCAGCTCCAGCCGGCGCGAGCCCCGGAGGCCACGGCCCTCTCCTACGAGCACGAGTCGCTCGCGGGCGCGGACGCGATCGCAGCGGCCGGTGGGAACGGGAGCGGGAACGGCCAGGCCGTCGGCGCAGGCGTCACCGCGGGTGGAATCGGCGGCGGCGCCACCTCCGTCGCGACCGGGCAGCGCACCGTCTCCGCCGAGCAGAAGGTCGGCCGCAACGATCCCTGCTGGTGTGGCAGTGGAAAGAAGTACAAGAAATGTCACGGCGCTTAATCGGCCGAAATCACCGGCTGCGCCGCGATTTCGGCCGACGCTGACCGATCCACCGCCCGCGGCTCCAAACGCCCAGCGGCCCGATTCGTCACGCTTGTGGTGGTGAACGTCGACGAGTTCGTCTTCGCAGAGCTTCCCGATCCGCCCGTGCGTGTGTTGGAAGTCGGCTGTGGCGGCGGTGAGCTCGCTCGGGCGCTTGCGGCGGCGGGATACGATGTGCTCGCCGTCGACCCCGATGCGCCGGACGGCCCGCTCTTCCGCCGCACGAAGATCGAGGAGCTCGAAGACCCTGGGCCCTTCGCCGCCGCTGTCGCGAGCCGCTCGCTGCATCACGTGCACGATCTGGCGGTCGCGCTCGACAAGATCGTCGGCCTGCTCGGCCCGGGCGGGTGCGTCGTGCTCGACGATTTCGGCTGGGAGCGGCTCGACGCGCGCTCGGCCGTGCGCGTGGGCATCGAACTGGCGGAATGGCGCGAGGAACACGCCGGCTTGCACACGTCGGAGGCGATCGTCCGCGAGCTCGACAGGCGCCTGAGTCGGCGACGGCTCGTGTGGGGGCCCGACCTCTACCGGGAAGAGCGCGCGGCCGTGACCTGGGAGCTCGAGCGAAACCTGATCGAGACCGGGGAGCTCGAGGCGATCGGCTTCAGGTACGTGGGCGCACGGTACGATCCTCGCTGATGGCCGAGCGCGCCGCAGTGGAACGAGACCTCGAGGAGATCGGGGCCCAGCTCGACTGGGTCCGTGATTACCTTTGACCCTGACGCCCTGAGCGCTCGCATCGCCGAGCTCGAGCAGGCGATGAACGAGCCCGGCTTCTGGGACGACCAGCAGCGGGCGGCGAAGATTTCGTCCGGGCACGCCCGGCTCTCGCGGCGGGCTGAGCGCTACGACAGGCTCACGCGCGAGGCCGCGGATCTGACCGAGCTCGCCGCACTTGCCTCCGGGGACGGGGAGCTCGACGAGGTCGCCGAGAGCGTCGCGACTCTCAAGCGGGAGCTCGACCGGCTGCAGGAGGAGGCGCTCTTCTCGGGCGAATACGACGCGGGCGACGCGGTCGTCTCGATCCACGCGGGCGAGGGCGGGACGGACGCGCAGGACTGGGCCGAGATGCTCCTGCGGATGTACCTGCGCTGGGCGGAGGGGCGCGGGTTCAAGACCGAGCTCCTCGAGGCCTCGCCGGGGGAGGAGGCAGGGCTCAAGTCGGCCACGTTCACCGTCTCCGGAGAGAACGCCTACGGTGTGCTCAAAGCCGAGCGCGGGGTGCACCGGCTCGTGCGGCAGTCGCCGTTCGACCAGGCCCACCGCAGGCACACGTCCTTCGCCCAGGTGATCGTCAGCCCGCTTCTTGCGGACGACGGCGGCATCGAGATCGACGAGTCCGACCTGCGGATCGACACGTATCGCGCGAGCGGAGCCGGCGGCCAGCACGTGAACAAGACGGACTCGGCGGTCCGGATCACGCACCTGCCGACCAACATCGCCGTGAGCGTCCAGAACGAGCGCTCGCAGCTCTCGAACAAGCAGACGGCGATGAAGATCCTGCGCAGCCGCCTCGCGGAGCTCGAGCAGGAGCAGCGCGAGGAGGAGCTAGCCCGGGAGCGTGGCGATGTCATGACGACCGGGTTCGGGAGCCAGATCCGCAGCTACGTCCTCCATCCGTACCAATTGGTCAAAGATCACCGCACCGAGCTCGAGGAGGGCAACACCCAGGGCGTGCTCGACGGGAATCTCGATGCGTTCATCCAGGCGTACTTGCTGAAAACGGCTGCGGCCAACGGGGGTTAGGAGGGGTTGGCGGAACCTCGCTCGTCGTGAGGTTGCGATGCTCGTGCCCGAGGCAAGGACGCAGGGAGCCCGCGTATTGGTAATACGCGGGCGAGTGAGGACGCAGCATCGGGCCGAGAAGCGCGACCTGACGGCACAGTGTTGCGTTTCGCCAAGCTCTCCTACTAATGGGTGAGGGTGGCCGAGCTTTGCGCTAAACTCCGCCGCTGGTAACCACGACCGGCGCGCCTTGCCCAGGGCGCCCCCCAGCTCACCCCGGTGCAGGAAACCCACCTTTCAGCACGCACTGACGAAGCCTCCGAGGCGGCACTCGCCGTGCAGGTGAACGGGGAGGGCCAGGCCGCTCCTGCGTTCCCCGGCTCGGCGATGATCGTTTTCGAGGAGGTGCGCAAGGTCTACGAGCCGAAGGTCGTCGCGCTCAGGGACGCCTCGTTCGTGATCGAGAAGGGCGAGTTCGTCTTCCTCGTCGGTCCCTCCGGCTCCGGGAAGTCGACGATCATGCGCCTCCTCCTGAAGGAGCTCGAGCCGACCTCGGGCCGCATCGTCGTCGGCGGGCGGGAGCTCGCACGGCTTAAGAACTCGAAGGTTCCGATGCTGCGGCGCAACATCGGCTGCGTCTTCCAGGACTTCAAGCTCCTGCCGAACCGCACGGCGTCCGAGAACGTCGCCTACGCGCTGAAGGTGCAGGGCGAGTCGAAGCGCGCCATCCGGACGAAGGTTCCCGAGGTGCTCGCGCTCGTGGGCCTCTCCGGCAAGATGAACTCGCTACCCGACGAGCTCTCCGGCGGCGAGCAGCAGCGCGTGTCGATCGCGCGCGCGTTCGTCAACCATCCACCGCTCCTCATCTGCGACGAGCCGACGGGGAACCTCGACCCGGACACGTCGGTCGGGATCATGCAGCTCCTCTATCGGATCAACCGCACCGGGACGACCGTCGTGATGGCCACGCACGACCGCGAGATGGTGGACAAGATGCGCAAGCGCGTCATCGCCCTCGACAACGGCACCGTCATCCGTGACGAGCGCCGGGGGAGCTACACGAACGAATGAGGACGAAGCTCTTTTTCGCCGAGGCCCTGCGTTCGATCGGCGCCAATCTCTCGACCACGGTCGCGGCGACGATGACCGTGCTCATCGGGATGTTCCTGCTCGGGCTCTTCATCGCCCTCTTCTCCTGGGTCAACTCGTGGACCGACCACGTCCGTAAGGACGTCCTCGTGAAGGTCTTCTTCGTACAGCAGCCGGACGCGACGCAGCAGCAGATCAACTCCGTGCGCGCGCAGCTCTTGAGCTTCCCGGAGACGAAGACCGTCGTCTTCGTCTCGAAGGCCGACGCGCTCGCGCAGATGGAGAAGAAGTATCCCGAGCTGACCAAGAACATCGTGAGCAACCCGCTCCCGAACGCGTTCGAGGTCACGCCGACCGACGCGAATCAGGTGTCGGCGCTCGCAAACCGCCTCGACCCGCCGCCGCCGGGGGTCGAGAAGGTCGACTACGCCGAGAAGAAGACGCAGCGGATCCTCGCCGTCACGAACGTCATCAAATACATCTTCCTGCTCGGGTCGATCATCCTCATGATCGCCTCGACGATCCTGATCGCGAACACGATCCGCCTCTCGATCTTCTCGCGGCGACGGGAGATCGAGGTGATGAAGCTCGTCGGAGCCTCGAACTGGTTCGTGCGCGGACCGTTCATGCTCGAAGGGGTGATCTGCGGCCTGATCGGGGCCGTGGCGGCGGTCATCCTGCTCGTCATCGCGAAGGAGGTAGCGCTGCCCGTGATCGAGGGGCACAGCTCTACTTTTCAGCAGGACGACGTGCAGGCGCTCAGCTTCCCGCTGACCGCGCTGATCCTCCTCGGCGTAGCGCTCGCGGTCGGAGCGGCGGGGTCGGGCATCACGCTGCGCCGCTTCCTGCGCGTCTAGATTTGCGTTTCTATACTGCCGTCGCGGCCAACATGAGACGTGCGGGTGGATTCGGTCTGGTCTTCCTCCTGCTCGGGGCAGCATTCGGGCTCGGGCTCCTGCTCACGCGCTCCGGCGATCTCACCGGGCGGCCTGCCGCCAGCCCGGTCGAGCGCGTCGCCGCGCCGACTCCGCTCGAGGAGGTGCGGAAGGAGCTCGCCGCCAACTACTACCGGCAGCTCGGCGCCGAGGTGCTCGCGCGCGAGAACATCCCCGAGCTCCTGGAGGCGCTCGGCGATCCGAACACGGAATACCTGAGCGCCGCCGAGTACACGTCCCTCAAGAACCGCACCGCGCGAAGCTATTCAGGGGTCGGCCTGACGGTCGAGCCCTCCCGCGCCGGCCTGGTCGTCACCTCGGCGCTTCGCGGCCCGGCGCGCAGGGCTGGAGTGAAGCCGGGAGACATCATCGTCCGGATCGAGGGGCACCCGGCGGGCAAGCTCACCTTCGACCAGTCCCTCAACTTGATCAAGGGCGAGAAGGGGACGGTCGTGCACCTGACCGTGCGCCGCAAGCGGGAGGGCAAGATCAACTTCACGGTCGCCCGCTCCGACGTCGCCATCCCGTCCCTGACCGCGCGCCTCGTTCGGTTCGGCGGACAGAAGATCGCCTACCTCAGGCTCCTCTCCTTCCCGGACTCGAGCGCGGTGCGGCTTCACGACGCGGTCGAGAAGCTCGTCGCCCGGGGGGCGAAGGGTCTCGTGCTCGACCTGCGCAACAACCCCGGCGGCCTCCTGACCCAGGCGGTCAGGACTGTCTCGATCTTCCTGGAGGAGGGCATGGTCTGCACGGTCTCCGGGTTGCATCAGGACGAGACCGTCTACGAAGCGAGCGGGGGAGCCGACTTTCCCAAGTTGCCCATGGCTGTGCTCGTGAACGGCGGGAGCGCGAGCGCCGCCGAGATCGTGGCCGCCGCGCTCGCCGAAAACGGCCGGGCGGTGCTGGTGGGCAAGCGCACGTACGGGAAGGCGTCGGTGCAGTCGATCAGGCCGCTCTCGGGCGGGCGCGCTCTCAAGCTGACCACGGCCACCTATCTGACTCCGTTCGGTACGGATCTCGCCGGCGAGGGAATACGGCCGTCGGTGAAGATCGACGACGACCCGCTGACGCGGCTCGACGAGGTGGTGCGCGCCGCCGAGCGCGCGCTCCTCAAACAGCTCTCCGCCTAACGCGTGGAGACGCTCGTCGCCGAGCTCTCCAGGCGCCGGAAGCTCCTGGTGGGCGAGCCCTTCTTCGAGGGCGGCGTTCCCGTCACCGTCGACCGCAAGGGAAGCGGGGAGGCAGAGCCAGGCGACCTCGTCCTCCTCCGATTCGGCCGCCACCGCGCCCGCATCGAAAGGGTCTTCGGACGCCCGGATAACGTCGAGGCCGTCCTCGAGGCCCTGCTCTGGCACGAGAACGTTCGCCGGCCCCATCCCCCGGTGCCCACCGTTCCCGAGGAGCTCGAGCCGGACCGCACCGACCTCCGCGGCCTCCTCGCGTTCACGATCGACCCGGACGAGGCGAAGGACTTCGACGACGCGCTCAGCTTTCGCCAGGAGGGGGACGGGATTCGTGCCTGGGTGCACATCGCCGACGTGTCGGCCTACGTCCCGGCCGGCTCGCCGCTCGACGGAGACGCGGCGGAGCGGGCCTTCTCCGTCTACATCCCGGGCCGGGTCGAGCCGATGCTGCCCGAGCTGCTCTCGAACGATCTCTGCAGCCTGCGCCCGCATCAGGACCGCCGCGCCGTCACGGTCGAGATCCCGTTCGACGGCAACCTGGAGCCGGGCGAGCCGCTCTTCTACCGCAGCGTCATCCGCAGCCGCGAGCGACTCACCTACTCGCATGCCCAGGCGATCCTCGCCGGCCAGGAGCAGGCGGTCGAGGAGGTGACCGAGGCGCTCCGGCTCGCCGAGCGGCTTGCCCTCGAGCTCCGGCGGCGTCGGTTCGCGCGCGGCGCGCTCGCGATCGAGACCGGGGAGACGACGTTCGCGTTCGATGGAGCGGGAGGCGTTGAGCGCGCGTGGATCGAGCGGGAGCCGCTCGCGCACGCGTTGGTGGAGGAGCTGATGATCCTGGCGAACGAGGCAGTCGCCCAGCTTCTCGCCGGCCGAAACCGCGAAGCCCTCTTCCGCGTGCACGAGCGCCCGGACCCACAGTCGGTCGAGCTCCTCCTCTCGAAGCTCGCCGACCTTGATGTCCCGACTCCGCCTCTGCCGGAGCACCTGACCCCGGGGGAGGCGGCCCAGCTGGCCGCGCGCGTGAGTGCGCGCGTCACGGAATACACGCAGCAGTCGGGGCGGGGGAGGGAGGCGTTTTCCGCGCTCGTCCTCCGCTCTTTGAAGCAAGCTCGCTACGACCCGCAGAACCTCGGCCATTCGGGACTCGCCAGCAAGGCGTACTGCCACTTCACCTCTCCGATCCGGCGGTATCCCGATCTCGTCGTGCACCGGGCGCTTCTGCAGGAGCTGGGAGTGGGGGACGACTCCGTGCCCGCGGAGCTCGACGAGCTCGCGGAGTGGGCCTCCGTGCGAGAGCGCGACGCGGCGAAGCTCGAGTATCGCGCCGACGAGATCTGCCTTGCCTGGCTGCTCGAGCGTCGCCTCTTCGACGAGGGCTGGGAGGCTTCGTTCGAGGGCGAGGTCGTGGGCGCGATCGGGTCGGGCATCTTCGTCCGCTTCGACGGAGTCTTCGAGGGCTACATTCCCGCCCGTCGGTTGCCCGGCGACTACTTCGAGCTGAACGCTCTCGGCACGGCCCTCGTGGGCCGCCGGGGCGGGACCGCCTACCGGCTCGGCGACGGGATCGCGGTCCGAGTCGAGCGCATCGAACGGCCGAGCGGCCGCGTGAGCCTCGATCCCCTCGTCGGGTAATTGCCGTAGGGTCGAACCCGGAGCGAAGATCCGGTGGTCACCTCCTGTTGCCGCGTCGCGGCTAGTCATAGCCTTCAGCAACTCAAGGGAGGTAGGCGACGGCAGGATTATTTCGGCGGCGAGGGGATCGTCCCCGTGTGAGCTGGTTCACACGGGGCGGCGTGCTCTTGGTTTGCGCGGTCGCCCTCCTCAGCAGCTCCTCGGGCGCCGTCGCGACGGGCTCCCCCGACCCGAACGCGGACACGATCCGCCAGGGGCTGGCGGACTTCACCGACAGCCTCAAGAAGCTCACCTCCTCGCAGCTCGAGTCCCTCGCGGCGAAAGTTCCCTTCACGGACGTCGCTCCGACGGGCACCGACGGGCTCAACCTCGACTCGGTCCTCAATGCGCTGAAGACCCAGCTGCAGTCCGGATCGACGAGCTCGCTCGACGACCTCAACGCTCTCTTGAACGACCCCGACGGGAACGGCGACACCGCGAACGACGGCACGCTCCTCGGCGGGACGGTCGACCTCCAGGGCACCGTCTCGCAGGCGGGGTCGGTCTACGACGTCGCCCTGACTCTCACGATCACGCGCTCGGATACGACTCCGATCGACATCGAGCATTCGCTCGTCACGGTCAGCGGAGGCAGCCTCGGGCTCGGCTTCAACCTGAACGGGGTCCTGCACCTCCAGTTCGACAACTCGAAGCCGGCGGGCGAAAAGCTCTACCTCCTCGCGGGCGAGAACCCGAGCGTGAGCCTGGGCGTGGACGCAGACGCCGACTTCTCGACCTCACCGTTCAACATCAACCTCGGCATCGCCGAGGTGCAGGTTGGCGGGACCGCGGACACGGCGCTGCAGTTCAACGCGCCATTCTCCGACCCCGACGGCAACGGCCACATCACCTCGGCCGAGTTCACGACCTCCGCCGCTGAAGTTCTGTTCCAGGGCCTGAACTGCGGCGCGTCGCACGTGAACCTCGACCTCGCGCTCACGAGCTCGATCTCCGGGCTCGGCGGAGCGCAGGCGGACATCGACCTCGCCGACGCGACTCCGTGTAGCGGCGTCGACACGCCGACCGTCAACCTGAACGCCCTCGGCGACTTCAAGAGCATGACCCCGACGGACATGCTCTCGGCGATCGCGCAGCTCGCGTCGCTGCTCCAGAGCGTCGTGAACGTCGGCCCGGCGGGGTTGAACATTCCGTTCCTGCACGAGCGGCTCGGCGACGTTGCGAAGCTGAACGAGAAGCTCGTCAAGTTCTTCACGGACAACGGCCTCTCGGCCCAGCCGCCCGAGTCCGGCGACGACTGCGCCGGCGCGAGCGGCGCAACGCCCGCGGACGTGACCGACGACGACGATGACGGGTTCATAAACGACGGCTGTCCCGCCGTTGGCGCTCCGGAGACTGGCGCGCAGTGCATGAACGCGACGGACGACGACACGGACGACTTCGTGAACGACGGCTGCCCGGCGACGACGAACAACCCGCTCGACCTGAATCTGACCGCCGGAGCGCTCGAAGGCGTCGACACGATCGACGAGGTCATCCCGAAGGTCGAGGACGCGTTCGGGCTGAGTCCCGGCGCGCTCGGGCTCGCCTACGACCCGACGTCGAAGCAGCTCACCTTCCATATCAACTCCACGGGCTCGGCCACCAAGGCCGGCTCGGTCGACTTCTCCGACCAGCTCGAGGAGCTCGGCATCGTCGACGTCAACTCGGCGGGGGCCAGCGCGAGCATCGCCGCCTCGTATGCCCTCGACTTCACCGCCGGCCTCGATCTGACGGGATACGCCGAGAGCGGAACGCAGTGCGCGAACGCGACCGACGACGACGCGGACACCTTCGTGAACGACGGCTGCCCCGCGAACCTCGAAGCCGAGGCAACCGAGGCAACCTGCTCGAACGCGACGGACGACGACGCCGACACGTTCGTCAACGACGGCTGCCCGACGCAGGGGCCGTCGCTCCTCGACCGCGTCTTCGTGAAGACGGACGGCGCGGAGCCGGAGTTCAAGGCGAACTTCTCCACTGACGCCGACCTCCAGCTCGACGCGCGGATCGGCTTCCTCGGGTTGACCGTCGAGGATTCGAACGCGACCGGCTCGGTCCCGCTCGTCGGGAAGCGCGCCAGCGACTCCGGCGACATGATCCGGATCAACCTCAGTGGCGGCGCGGACAACAAGCTGACGGCCAGCGAGGTGCTCGACGGGCTGATCGACGACGACACCGACGCGTCCGACCTCACCCCGACCGACATCTTCGGGAACCTCGGCGACGTCGTGAACGTGGCGGTGCCCGAGTTCACGTTGAATGCCGAGGCGAACGTCAGCGGCACGCCGATCGTCAGCGGCTCGATCGCGGTCAGGTGGGACGACGTCCTCACCGGCCTGCCGGTGATCACGCCGCAGGGCAACTTCAACGACGAGCTCCTGTCGTTCGACTTCGACCACTCGGATCCGCTCGCACTGCTCTCGAAGATCATCGACTCGCTCGACACGTTCGTCTCGTCGTTCGAGGACCTCACCGGCGACACCGAGTCGCTCGACACGCCGCTGCCGATCATCGGCAAGAGCTTCAAGGACCTGGTCGACCAGATCCAGACGATCAAGGCACAGCTCGAAGCGATCGTCGCCGACCCGTCCTCGACCCTTCAAGACTTCGAGACGCAGCTCGAGCAGTTGATCGGCGACGCGCTCGGGATAGCCCCTGCGGACCAGGGCGGCATCCTCGAGATCGAGGCCTCGACGGCCTCGCCGACGCAGCTCACGTTCCGGCTTGGGCTCGGCATCTGCTCGGCCGAAGATCCCTCCGACGCCGCCAGGTGCGATGCAATCCGGCCACTCTCCGTCCCGCTCAACCTGGACATGGGCGGCGAGGCGATCAGCTCGCTGGTCGGCGTCTCCGGCTCGGGCGCCATCGCGCTCAACTACTCGGCCGTCGCCAACCTGAACTTCCGCATCAAGCTCCCAACGGTCACCCCGGATGACGGTGCGACGACGGATGCGGACTCCTTCCCGGACGTCTCCGGCACCCCCGGGCTCTTCCTGCTCGACACGAGCGGGATCGACCTCGACGCGAACCTCGACATCGCGACCGAGCTCTCTGCCCACCTCGGGCCGCTGACCGTCGGGGTTGGCGAGACCGACGTTTCGCCGGAGAGCGGGATTCAGTGCGACAACGGCGACGACGACGACCAGGACGGCTACGTCAACGACGGTTGTGCCGCGACCGACACCGCCGAGAGCGGGACGCAATGCGACAACGCGATCGATGACGCCGAGGACGACCCCGCCGACACGCGGATCAACGACGGCTGTCCCGCGAAGGCCAACCCGGCGATCGCGAAGGTCGGCGCCAGCTTCGAGCTCGCCAACGACGTCGGCTCGAGCGGCGAGAGCGAAGTCGATCTCTCGAACGCGAGCGACGTTTCCGACTTCTTCTCCGGTCTCGTCCCGAGCCCGTTCTCGATCACCCCCGACACGCCGGTCACCTGCCCCGCGGTCACGTCTCCGTCGGGCGATCTCGCAGCGTGCGCGCGCCTCCCGATCTTCGTCGGGACGAACATCGCCGGCGTCATCAAGTTCGGCGCGACCGACCTGCTCGACCCGAGCACCTGGGACTTCGACGTCCCGGCGGACCTCATCGACCAGATCTTCGCGAACGCGCTCGACTGGTCGGTGCTCCTCGACGGGCTCGACACGCTCCTCGAGTCGCTCAAGGTGACCCTCGACGGCGCGTCGTACGGCGTCGCAATTCCGGGTCTCGGCAAGAGCCTCGAGGCCGGCGCAGACATCATCGCCGCGTTCCAGGATCTCGTCGACCAGGCGCAGTCGTTCGTCGACGCGCTCGACGCGCTCAGCGATCCCACCGCGATCCAGGCTGCGCTGCAGACGTGGTTGAACGACAACCTCGGTAGCCTGCTCGACGGCTCGAGCATCAGTGTCGAGCTGCTGTGCGACACCGGCAGCGGCGATGCGCCGTGCGTTGCGGCTGACCCGATCCAGTCGATCACCGACGCGCTCTTCAAGTTCTCCTTCGGGGCGACCGCCGCCGAGGCGCACCCGCGCTTCGACATCGGCTTCCCGGGCCTGCGCCTCCGCGCCACCGACGACCCCGGCACCGTTGCGGACGAGCGCAACCTGACCGCCAGCGTCGACTGGCGCATCGATCTCGCCTTCGGCATCAGCAAGGAAGATGGCTTCTACCTCCTGACCGATCGCACTCCGGGCGACGCCGACACGGATCCTGAGATCTCGGTCGAGGCCGGCGTTCAGCTTCCGAACAACGGCAGCGGGCCAGACCTCCGCGGCGACATCGCGTTCATCCGCCTCAACATGGAGGACAACCACCCGGATCCGTCGGGAAGCGACGACCCGGCCGACTTCCCGGACATCGACTTCGGCATCAGCGCCAACATCAAGGGCGGCGGCTCCGACAAGAAGCTCACGCTCTCCGACCTGACGTCGGGAGTGGACCCGACCGAGTTCGACGTGAGCCTCCACGGCGGGGTCCACATCAACATGCACATCGACACGACCGCCGAGATTCCCGGCTTCGACCAGGAAGGTGGTCTCCCGAGCCTCGGCGCTGACTTCGTCCTCGAGTGGAACTTCGGCGCCGGCGTGTCGATCGGTACGGGCTCCGGTCTCGACGCGTCGCTCTCGAACGACCTCGACATCAGCTTCGACAACGTCACGATCGACCTCGGTTCGTTCGTGGACGAGTTCCTCGGGCCGATCGTCGTCGAGATCCAGCGCTACCTGAAGCCGATCCAGCCGGTCATCGACCTCGTCAGCGCGCCGATACCCGGCATTGCGCAGCTCGCGAAGCTCATCGGGGCGACCCCGCCGACGATGATCGACCTCTTCGAGGCTGCCTCCGGCGCCGACCTCACGTTCGTCAAGCGCGTCCTCGCGCTCATCACCTTCATCAACTCGATACCTGCGGGGAGCAGCCTCGGGCCCATCCCGCTCGGCGACTTCGACCTCTTCGGCGCGAAGGTGGCCGACCGAGCCCTGCCCGGAAACCAGGTCAACGAGCTGATCAGCAGCGAGAACCTCGCTTCGGGCGTCGATGACGCGCAAGGCGTCCTCGGCGAGTTCGGCGGCGGCTTCCAGGGCGCGCTCGACACCGCGACCGGGACCGGCGACCAGGGCGGCTTCGAGTTCCCGGCCTTCCAGCACCCGACGCAGCTCTTCCGCCTGCTCCTCGGGCAGGACGTGACGCTGATCGAATGGCGCTCCGGCCTCCTCAAGGCGGAGTTCACCTTCTCGCAGAACTTCGGCCCGATCTTCGTCGGCCCGATCCCGCTCTCGATCGTCGTCTCGTTCTCGGCCGGCATCCAGGGCCAGTTCGGGATCGGCTACGACACCTTCGGGATCCGCAAGGCCGTCGAGGCGCTCACGGACGACGACGCCGGCAACAACGACGCGTTCAACGTCGTCGGCAGCCTGTTCTACGGCGTCTTCCTGGACGACCTCGACTCGGGCGGCAGGGACGTCCCCGAGATCCAGCTCTTCGCGGAGGGATCGGTGGGCGTCGCGCTCGACCTCGTGATCGTCTCGGCGGGCATCGAGGGAGGCATACGCGCGACCATCGACATGAACCTCCATGACGGCCCCTGGCCGCCTGCGACGAGCCCGGGCGTGGTGGACGGCAAGATCCGAATCGACGAGATCCTGTCGCGCATCGGCAACCCGATCTGTCTCTTCGACGTCAGCGGCAAGCTCGAAGCGTTCATCCGCGCCTTCGTGAAGATAGGCATCGGTCCGTTCTCGAAGAAGTTCGACTTCACGATCGTGAAGATCACGCTGCTCGACCTGAAGAACATCACCGCGGGCATCTGCAACGTGAAACCGGTACTCGCGAAGATCGACGGCGGAGTCTTGCGTGTGAACATCGGGCCCTATGCCGCCGATCGCAAGCTCAACGTCGACGACCCGAAGGAAAAGGTCACCGTCAGGCAGCTCCGCCCCGACGGGAAGAAGTTCTCCGTCACCGGCTTCGGCCTCACCCAGACCTTCCCGGAGAAGGGGATCAACCCCATCCCCCTCACCGTCTTCGCCGACGGTGGTACCGGCAACGACTCGATCCTGATGGACAAGGGCGGTCAGGGATCCGACCAGGGCGACGGAACGACTTCGACGACCTCGATTGACTTCACGGTGAACACGGTCCTTTGCGGCGGCTCCGGTGACGACAAGATCGTCGGCGGCAACGCGCACGACGAGATCCAGGGCGACGCCGGCAAGGGCAGCGGCTACACGTGCTCGACCGCGGAAGCCGCGAGCGACGGCAGCGACGAGCTCGCCGGCCGCGACGGCGACGACACGATCAACGGTCAGGGCAAAAACGACGAGGTCGCGGGCGAGGACGGCACGGACACTCTGAACGCCGGCACCGGCAACGACTCGGTCACGGGCGGCGAGGGTTCCGACGCCATCACCTCCGGCCCGAACACCCTCGGCGCGGGCCAGACGGACGACGACACCGTCCAGGGCGGCCCCGAGACGAACGTCAACGACGGGACGACCAACGACACCATCAACGCGGGCGCCGGGATCGACAACGTCCAGGGCGAGGCCGGCAACGACACGATCAACGGCGGCCCCGGAGACGACAACCTGATCGGGTCGAAGAACGACGACACGATCAACGGCAACGACGGCGCCGACGTCATCAACGGGGCGGACGGAAACGACATCCTGAACGGGAACAACGGCGACGACGACATCTTCGGCGACCTCGGCAACGACATCATCGACGGCGGCGCCAACAACGACGACCTGATCGGCGGCAAGGACACCGGCGGGGCGCTGGGCGATACCATCAACGGCGGCACCGGGCGCGACTACATCCTCGGCGACGAGGGCACCATCGACCGCCCGGCCGGTCAGACGAACGCGACGAGCGTCGACATCGGCCCGGCTGGCGGCTGGCCCGGAAACGACACCGAGAACGGGAACTCCGGCAACGACGTCATGTACGGCCAGGACGGCGTCGACACGATGAACGGCGGCACGAACGACGACGACATGTTCGGTGGCCCCGGTGGTGACACGATGAACGGAAACGAGAACTCTGACGACATGTTCGGCGAGGCCGGCATGGACACGATGCACGGCAACGCGGGCGAAGACGTCATGCGCGGCGGCGCGGACGACGACTCGATGTTCGGCGACGAGGACCACGACGACATGAACGGCGACGGCGGAGCCGACACGATGCAGGGCAACGACGCGCCCGATTACATGCGCGGCTCGGTCGGCAACGACAACATGCAGGGGAACGCCGGCGACGACGAGATGTACGGCGACGCCGACGAAGACCGCATGTTCGGGAACGGCGACGAAGACCTCATGTTCGGCAACGCCAACCATGACTACATGGAGGGCTACGCCGAGCACGACACCATGAACGGCGGGGCGGCAGACGACGACATGATCGGCGGCACATCCACGGCCGGCTCCTCGGACACGGCCGACACGATGAACGGCGACGAAGGCACCGACACGATGGCCGGCGACAACGCCCAGATGACCCGTAACAGCCCGGTTGCCGTCGTCCTCCTCGACCTGCCGATCGTCGGCTCGCCCTACCCGGCAGCCGTCTCCGGCGACGACGTCATGCACGGAAACGACGCCGAGGACCGCATGTACGGCCAGAGCGGCGACGACACGATGTTCGGCGACGGCGCCGACGACTACATGGAAGGCAACTCCGGCAAGGACACGATGCACGGCAACGACGGCCTCGACGACATGCTCGGCGGCTCCGGGCACGACGAGGGCGGTCCCTCCGGCGCCACGCGGCTCCTCTCCGACGTGGACGACGAGAGCGTCGCAGGCGAAGGCGACCAGATGTTCGGCGACGGCGAGGTCGACTTCATGGCGGGCGACAACGCGAACATCACGCGACCGTCCGGCCAGCGCCTGATTGCGCTCTACAACGTCGACTTCGCGGGCAGCGCTCTCTCCCACCTCGCGCTCGCCGGCAACGACACCATGCACGGCGGCGACTCGAACGACCTCATGTACGGCCAAGCCGACAACGACACGATGTTCGGTGACGCCCACCAGGACTACATGGAGGGCAACTCCGGGCGCGACCTGATGGAGGGCAACGCGGCCGACGACAAGATGGTCGGTGGCTCCGGCCAGGACAACGGCGGCCCCGCCGGCGCGATCCGCAGGCTCGAGAACGCGATCGACGACAACGTCCCCGCCGCGACCCCGCTCGGCCAGACCGGCGGCGACCAGATGTGGGGCGACGGCGCCACGCCGAACCTCGCGACCGACGGCATCGACTACATGTCGGGCGACAACTCCTTCATCACGGGCCTCGGCGCCGGACGCAAGATCGAGCTCTACGACGTGCCCTTCTCGGCCACGAGCATCCCCGGCGAGGTGTCCGGCGACGACACGATGCGCGGCAACGGCGCGAACGACGTCATGTACGGCCAGGGCGACGAGGACCGGATGTTCGGAGACGAGAACGACGACTACATGGAGGGCAACTCCGCGCACGACACGATGCACGGGAACGCCGACCAGGACGACATGCTCGGCGGCTCCGGCAAGGACGACGGCGGCCCCGGCGGCACCGTGCGCGAGCTCCGGAACATGCAGGACGTGGGCGACGACCTCTTCGGCGACGACGCGGTCGACTACATCGCCGGCGACAACACACGGCTCGACCGCGGCGGCACGAACCACTGGGATCCCGCGGCTGCCGCGCGCCAGGTCACGCTCTACGACGTGCAGACCGTCGGCGGCACGGTCATCCCGCAGAACGTCAGCGGCCCGGACTACATGGAGGGCAACGGGGCGAACGACGTCATGTTCGGCCAGGGCAACGGCTCACAGCCCGCCACCTCCGGCGATCCGGCCGACGGCTTCGACAACGACCGCGACGCGCGCGAAAGCGCCGCCTCCGACCCGTCGGTGGCCGGCTACGACTGCGCCGACACCGCCGACAACGACCTCGACGGCCTGGCCGACGCCACCGACCCGCAGTGCGTCGCCGCGACCGACGAGGACGCTGCCTGGGACGGCGACGAGATGCACGGCGGCAACGGCGACGACTACATGGAAGGCAACCATGGCGCCGACTGGATGTTCGGTGAGGGCAATGAGGACGACATGGCCGGCGGCGGCTCCGAGGTCCCCGATGCAGACTCGCGCGGCGTCTGGCCGGCCGCCTTCACGACTCCTACCATGCTGAAGGACGGCAACGACGTCATGGAAGGCGGTCCGGACGACGACGCGATCGCCGGCGACAACGCGTTCTTCCAGCGCACGCAGACCGCTACGGGCTTCGTCCACATCGCGGGCGGCAGCGGCTTCGATCTCATCAAGCGCGACGCCGTCATGACCCACTCCCCCGATCCCGCCGGTGCCTTCGGCAACGACTACATCCGTGGCAACGACGGCAACGACGACGAGTACGGCGAGCAGGGCGCTGACTACATCGAGGGCAACGACGGCCAGGACGCGCAGGTCGGCGACCTCGGCCTGATCCAGAACAACATCATCGCCGCGGGCGACGGGATCGCCGATCCGGGCGTCGACCAGTTCATCCGCATCGACGCGCCCTTCATCGAGGACACGATCTTCGAGAGCGGCTCGCTCCACCGGCTCACGACGCTGTACTCGGCCGAGACCGGCCAGGGCGCGGAGGGCGAGGACGTCATGCTTGGCAACGCGGGCAACGACTCCATGCACGGGAACGGCGGCGCCGACTACATGAACGGGAACGGCGACTACAACCCGGCGAACGTCAACTCGACGAGTTCCATCGACGGCGAGGACCACCTCTTCGGCGGCGACGGGCCCGACTCGATCTGGGGCGGCCTCGGGCACGACCACATCTACGGCGGCCACGGCGACGACCACATGGACGTCATCCCGCGGCCGTACGCGACGACGGACAAGAAGGGCGGCCCGGTCATTATCGCGGGCGACGACCCACCGCTCTGGTTCGAGCTCGCGCGCGTCGGCATCGACAACTTCCAGGGCACCGACTACATCTACGGCGGCTTCGACAAGGACGAGATGCAGGCGAGCTACGGCCGGCCCGGCCCGCGCCCCGGCGACCGCCTGATCGACTGGGTCGGCAACACCAACATCTTCTACACCTGCCCCGGCGCGTACGGCGAAGGCGTGATCACCCGCCAGCACTCCCCGTCGATGCAGCAGTTCCTGATCGACGAGTCGTTCGGCGACGGCGCAATCGACACGGCCAACCCGGCGAGCTCCGGCTTCCGCGAGCTCGGCCTCATCCATCCGGGCGAGGAGAGCGGCAATCCGGTCTTCCCAGGGACGCCCGGCCACTTCACCTGCCCGCCGATGGAGATCGGGCTTGCGTCCGCGAGCCTGAGCCTCTCGGCGAACCCGGTGAAGGCCGGCGACACGGTCACGATCACCGCGACCCTGCACAACTCGTCGCAGGACGTGGGCGACGGCGCGACGGTCGTGAAGTTCAGCGCCAACGGCAGGGAGATCGGCCGCGGCACCATCGACGGAATCGATCCGGGCAGCTCCGAGACCGTCGCGTTCAACTGGGATACCAGCGGCCAGTCCGGCGTCCAGACGATCGAGGTCCAGGTCGACCCGGACAACCTCCTCGCCGAGGGCAACGAGTCGGACAACACGGCCAGCATCGACCTTCAGGTTGGCGGGACGGATCTCGCAGTCGCCTCGAGCAGCGTGTCGCTCTCGAAGACGAAGATCGTCGGGAACGACAGGGTCACGATCACCGGCGTCGTCCACAACGCGAGCGACGTCCTTGCGAAGAACATCACCGTCCGCTTCGGCGACAACGGCGCAGAGGTTGCACGGACGCAGGTCGCGACGCTCGCAGCCGGCGCCTCCGCGACCGTGACGGCGACCTGGCGCCCGCGGACGGGCGGCGCCCACACTGTGGTGGTGACCGCCGATCCGGACGCTGCGATCGCCGAGCTCGACGAGAGCAACAACACCGGCTCGGTCAGCGTCAACGTGATCGCCAACAAGGCGCCGAACCCGACGTTCGATTCCACCACGGCCAGCGGGCTGCCCGACAAGTGGTCTGCAAACGGCGCCGACGTCTCGATCGTCCTCGACGTGCTCAAGGCGACCGGAAACAAGGGCCTGAAGGCAAACGGCGCCTCCTCCTGGATCTCCGACCCGGTGCCGGTGACGGCGGCGAAGCTCTACGGCGTCGCGGTCGAGATCATGGGTGGGCTGGCTGTGGTCGGCATCAAGGAGTACACGGCGACGGGCAGGGCTTTGGCGACCGCCTCGAAGTCGGTCGCGGCCACCACGGACGGCGTCTTCCATGACGGCTTCCTCGCCTACACGGCCGGAGCGGAGGCTGCCTACGTCCGGATCGTCCTCGTCGGCGGCGTCGACTCGACCCCGAGCGAGTTCGACAACGTGCGCTTCTGGCTCGAGCCGTAGACGCCAAAAACGAAAAGCCGCTCTTTGCGGCAAAGAGTTTCCGAGGCCCCTTGAACCGAAGGGGTCTCGTCCCTTAACGTCCACCTTGCGCCGAGCACGGGGCGCGAGTAGGTTGAAGCCTCACCGGTAGGCACTACGCGGAAGCGAAAGGTCAGCCGGAGTGGTGGACGAAAGCGACACCCGGCTCGGCGAACTTTTGGTCCAATCCAGGGATGGCTGCCGGCGGGACCAAGTTGATCGCTGAAAACAGGCGCGCGCGCCACGACTACCACCTGCTCGAGCGCTACGAGGCGGGGATCGCGCTCAGCGGGACGGAGGTCAAGTCCCTCAGGGACGGGCGCGCGGACATCCAGCGCGCGTTCGCCGACCTGCGCGGGAACGAGGTCTGGCTCGTCGGCGCCCACATCGACGAGTACGCGCAGGGAAACCTCGCCAACCACGAGCCCGACCGCGACCGCAAGCTCCTCCTCCACCGCCGCGAGATCGACTCCCTGATCGGCAAGGTGCGGGAGCGCGGCCTGACGCTCGTTCCCACGCGCCTCTACTTCAAGGGCGGCCGCGTCAAGGTCGAGATCGCCCTTGCGCGCGGGAAGGAGACGCGCGACAAGCGGCGCGACCTCGCCGACCGCGACGCCAAGCGCCAGATCGAGCGCGAGCTGAAGAACCCCATTCACAAGAGATCCTGAGCCGCCGGAACACGCTGGAACGACGCGATGCTGCGTCCTCAGTCGCACCCGTATCGGGAATCGATACGAGTGCTCCCTGCGTCCTTGCCTCGCACCGCCCAGCACGCTCCGGCGACGAGGCCCTCTTCTGAAAGGAGTTCTAAGACCCGCCGCTCCTGAGCGCCACGACGGCGTGCACAGCCGCCGCCAGCGCCAGAAAGCCGGCGGCCGACCAGAGGACGACCACGCCGTGCGAGTCGGCGCCCGTCTCGCCGAGGAAGAGCCAGACCACGAGGATCGCCGCGCCGACTGCGCTCCCGACCCCCGCTCCGAAGGTGACGGCCCGCGCGGCGCTCGTTCCGGCGGCTTGCCATTCCACGAGCGCGAAAGCGAGCAGCGCGGCCCCGAGGAGCTGGGCGTAGACGACCGGGTGGGGGAGAGGGAGGCCGAAGAACTCGAACAGCCCATCCCAGCTCGCGGCGAGGAAAAGGGCCGCCAGGGAGGCGTTCGAGACCGCGTCGATGCGCAGGACGAGAGCCTGCGAAAGCCGGAGGTGGCGGATTTGCACAGCTATACTTTGTTCTATCTGGGGGGCGACCTGGCTTCGACGTGGTCGGTTCATCCGGAGGAGCTGCAAGCCGAGGTCCCCGGTAGGCCTCGTAAAACAACCGGGAACAAAGCAAGTGCGAAGAATGATCTCGCACTCGCCGCCTAACCTAGTTAGGTAGCGACGTCGCTCCGTCTTCGGCCCGTGGGACGGAATCCGGCGCCAACAACGGGCTTGCCGCCAAGGGAGAGCCAATCGCCCGAGGCGGGACTTCTAAAGGATGGCTAGCCCGTCGGTAGGTCGCCTGCGAACCGGCCGGGGGGTGAAATCAAAGCGCAGGACAAGCTTGTAGACGCTCTCTCCGGTGCGTCCGCGGACGCGGGTTCGATTCCCGCCGCCTCCACTCCAGCTCTTCCCGAGCAGCTGTGAGTTCTGATTCAAGCGTCGTCAACTCTGGCGACGCTTGTGCGGTCCTCGACGCGGCCGCTCTCTCTAGCTCTTGCGCGAGCCTTTCTAGCTCCTCTACCTCCTGTTTGCCATTTGGCATCGATGGCATACCGCGAGACTATAAGCGCTGCCCCCACACTCATTCTCAGCTGGCCCGTGAAACCGCCAGGCGCTTTGCATGAGTGGGTTACAGGATCAAGTCAGATCCCGCGACCCTTCCAGTAGGGCACATCGAGCACGTAACGTTGGGACATGTCGAGGGTTGAGCGGGATCCTGAACGCGGCCGAGCCGCTGCAGCCAGGTTGAAGGCGCTCGGCGTGAAGGGGATCCTCATCAAGGCAGCCGAGCAGGGTTACATCACGCAGCTCGCATGCAAGATGCCCGAATGCTTCTGCCCCGAGGAGCTTGGAGGCGCGTGCTACTTCGAGCCGGTCACCGACGAATTGAGCGACTGGATGCCCACCCACGAGCACTTCCCGCGCTCCAAGAGAGAGGGCGGCCACCGAGACGTGGACAACGCCATCCTGGCGCACCGCCTTTGCAATCGCATCGACTACTCCGTAAGTGTTGGCCGTCCGTACGCGAGCGATCTCGAGAGGGTTAGGAAAGCCCGCGAAGAAGCGATCCGCCGCAACAACGAAAGACCGTAGGTCGCCTGCGGATTGCTGGCGAAAGCGAACATGAGCCGCTTCACGACACCCGAGGTCGCAACGCGTCTAGGTGTTGGCCTTTGCAAACTGACCGCTCGCGCCCGGATGCCGGTACGGTCACGGATATGTCCCAGCCGACACATTCCACGCTCACGAGTATCCCCGGTGGACAGGTTTCGTACGCCGACGCGGCATGGCAACCGATCCGCAATCACTTCGGTATCACGGCGTTTGGTATCAACGCATACACAGCGGCACGAGCAGGCGACAGCATCATCGGCGACCATGACCACGCGGATCCGAGTAGCGAGCAGCATCAAGAGCTGTACTTCGTCCATGCAGGGGCGGCCCGCTTCGTCGTCGACGGATTGGAGGTCGATGCCCGGGCAGGAACCTTCGTAAGCGCTCACGACGTCGCCACCCGCCGATCCGCGACGGCTTTGACCGATGGAACCATCGTGCTCGTCATCGGCGCCGAAGCCGGAGCGCCGTTCGAGATCACGCCGGCCGAACGCGGAGATCTGGCTTCGGTCGGGTTTTCGACGAACCCCGCCTAGCAGATCGAGACCCTATGCCCGCTCGATGAGCTCGATTCGATACCCATCAGCGAGCGACCGAGGGCGGCTCCCGGCAACCTGACCGCCGCGGCCCGCAGGCGGCATGTGCTGTCCTGGACTGAGCCACCGACCGTGCGATACGGCTCCATCCCTCATGTGACATTCCCGAACACTGGGACACACGCACGACCTGTGAGGTGGAGCCGCCCAAGCGCCTCGTCCAGAGCTTCAACGCTCTCTGGAGCGACGACGTGAAGGCGGAGGAAACCTCGCGCGTCACCTGGGAGATCGAGCCGGTCGGCGACTCGTGCCGGCTCACTGTCACCCACGACCAGCTCCGCGAGGGCGCAAACGACGAGCTCTACGGCGGCTGGCCGATGGTCCTTTCCGGCCTGAAGACGCTGCTCGAGACCGGCGAGTCGCGCACGACGCCTGGCTCGCTGCTCTACTCGGAAGCATCGCCGGCTGCTTGAGGCCCGCACGGTCGCCAGGCCGCCGGCGCTCAGCCGGTGGCCATGGCGACCGTAACCGAGAGCTTGCCGAAGTTGTTGTCGTAGTAGCCAGGGTCGCCTGAATACGCCGAGGCGTCGGCGAAGCCCAGGAAGACGCGCGTCGCCTCCTCGGGCACTTGATAGCGGCGTCCCTTGCCGTCGCCGATGAAGAACGTCTGGCCGATCTCGGGCGCGAGGAGGTCGAAGTCCTCGTTCCCAGTGAAGTCCAGGCGCGGGGGTGCTTTTTTCGACGGCGGGGCGTCTGTCAGGAAGACGCCGACGAGAAACATGCCGTTCTCCCTGTCGACGATGCCCGAGATCCCCTCGAACGAGTTGATGTCCGTGCTGCCGGACTCACCCCCGTCACCACCCGGCCCGTTGTACTCCGACATGCCGGCGATGGGGAGTACGCGGCCCGTCACCAGCGGGAAGGTGACCACTCGCGCTGCCCCTGTCGGCAGACGCCAGACCGGCGGGAGCAGGCCTGCCCCGCCTCCGTCTGGATCGGGCGGCACCTCCCGTCCGGCGCCAAAGATGTTGGCGCGGGCCGGGACATCCTCCGAAACGCCGAACTCGCCTTCACCGTCCGCGGACGCCGGGTCGGTGGTGATCGTAAGCGGCGCGGTGGTAGCAGGCGGCAAGGCCCCATTCTCCTCGCCGCCGCAACCTGCGAGCGCGACCAGTACGACCGTGATCGGAAGCAGGAGCCGTTTCATCTGGTCGCCTCGCTTTGCTTCCTCTAGAAGGGGCAGTTGCCCGGAGCCGGCGTGACGTCGGTCCGCGGTGCCGCTCCCACCGGCAGCAGGTACGTCACAGACAGCTCCACGTTGGTTTCGCCTTCATTGCGACCGATGTGGACATGGCCGCCGCCGCGGTCGACGAAGGCATCCCCTTTTTCGAACACGTGCGGGGTGCAGCTCGGGTCGTTGCCGTCGTACAGCGTGAACGTGCCTTCCTTGATGACGACGAGGGCCGGGCCCGGGTGGCTGTGCCAGCCCGTATGCCCGCCAGGTACGAGCGAGACGGTCTGATCGGCGACATCGATCGGGCCGGTGGTCTTCAGCTTGAGGAGTCCAACGATCTTGACCTTGAACGGCGCTTCGACGGTGCCTCGTACGGGCACCGAGGGAGTCGCTCCAGATCCCGGCGTGGCCAGGGCGACCCCGGCGAACGGGCACAGGATCACGAGCCCGAGGATGAGGATGTGCCTGAGTTTCATACTGGCTCCTTCCTTTCTCTTCGTTTAGGCGCTGACCGTGTCGGCGCGCCGAATGACACCCAGCTGCTCCATGACCGCGAGGAGGTCCCAGTTGACTCGGCCGTCCACGATCCGACCGTCGTCGACGCGATAGATCGCCGTGCAGGTAGCAGTCCACGGGCGGCCCGTCGGGGGACATCCCTGGAAGAGGCCCTCGTGGGTGCCGTGGCCGCTCAGATGGACCGCGACGAGATCTCCCTCCGCGAGGAGATGATGCGTCGTCACCTCGACGTCAGGGAAGGCGGTCCGAAAGCTGGAGACTCGCTGCCCGAGCGTCTCGTTCGCGATGAGCTCGCCCGCGCTCCCCGGATTCGAACCGTTCAAGACCTCGGCCAGGTACCGCTCGACCGATCTCTTCGGGTCTCGCCCTCGCCCTCGCATGGCGAGAACGTACGACGGCTACGGCCTCACTCGATGAGCGAAAGATGAGACTTAGATGAAGATTTGGGCGGCTAGCCCAGGTGGGAGCGCCAGTCGCTGCGCAAGCGGTAACCGCTGCCTCGCAGGGTCTCGACGACGACCGCAGCAGGGCCGAGCTTTCGCCGCAGCGAACGGACGACCGCGTCGACGACGTTGCTGCCGCCTGCGAAGTCGGTCCCCCACACTTCGTGGAGCAACTCCCGTCGCGAGACGGTCCTACCCTCGCGCTCGCGCAGGTGGCTGAAGAGCCCGAACTCGAGCGGGGTCAGCGAGATGCGCTCGCCATTCACCGGCAGCTCACGAGCCTCTTGGTCGAGGGCCGGTTCGTCTCCGAGGCCGAGTTCCGCCTCGACCAGTCCGGCAAGCCATCCGTCGACCGATCCGGGGCCGAAATCGAGCTGCACGCTCGCGTATTCGACTCCGTCGATGGTCACCGTTGCTTCCGGAATCGGTTGGAACGCCAGCTTCTCCACGATCGGCCAGTAGGTGGCTACGTCTTGCACGACCACGTACATGCGTCGAAGCGCAGGTCTGAGCACCATGTACGTTCGCTTGACGTCCAACCAGCACGCCGCCTGCGATGCGCACGGAAGCTCGCCGCGCTCCACATCGAGCCAGCGGCGCAAGCCGAGCGCGATCTGGCCCTTCGGAAGCGGATGCTCCCGCAGGTGCCGTGCCCACGCCTCCACGACCGGATCCCCGGCCACCAGGGGCGGGCGCAGCATGCGTCCCTCGAGCGCGGCCAGGAACCCGACCACCACGTCGTCCCGGTCGCGGACGACTGAAAATGTCTGCGGCGCCTCTGTCCACCAGCGCTCGAGGATCTGAGCCGCCTCCGGGCCCTCGTGACGGCCCGCGATCGCGCGGACGGCGGCGCCGTCCTCCGGCTTGGCCGGCTCCACAGCCAGCGGTTGCGCCCCGCTCGGGAAGAACGCCTCCCGGACGACCGGGTTGTCGACCAGGTAGAGCGTGTCGGCGGTGTAGCGCCAGAGCTCGGCGGCCGGGGCCTCGCGAATCTCGTTGCGAAGCTCACGCCAGGCTGCGCGCCGGAAGGCCCGATACCGGGCCGGGTTCGTTCCGCGGAGGAAACCCCCCACGGCTTCGCGCACGGCGTCGTGGATGAAGAGCCCATCCCGGCCGGCTTCGACGAACGGCAGTTCGACCAGCCGCCTGACGGCCTCGGTGCCGTCGCCGTTCTCGAGCATCGCCGCCAGGAGCGGCGCGGTGGCTCGCCGAACGACCGAGGCGGCCTCGAGCGCTTCCCGTGCGAGCGGGTCGTCGACGTCCTCCAGGTAGAGCCGAGTGAGCTCGGCGACGACCCGCGTCATGGCCGCGTCCTCGAGGGCGAGCTCCGGATGCTCGGCAACCCCTGCGGAGGCCAGGACGAGAGCGAGTGGGTGCCCGCGAGCAATCCGGTTCAGTCGCGGAGCTTCGCTCGGGGTCACGCCCCCGCGCTCGAGCAGCGCGAAGGCGGCCGCGTCGCCGAGCGGCCCGAGCGGTACCGTCTGGAATCCAGGAACGGCGAACCAGCCGGCCACGGGCGGCTCGCGGCTGGCAAGGACGAGAGTGACCTGCTCCGGCAGCGCAGGAACGAGGATTTGTCGGAGCCAGGTGTCCATGAGCCGGAAGACTTCGTAGTGGTCGAGGACGAGCACGACCCGGCTCGTGACCGCGCCCAGGCGCTCGGCCAGCGCCTCGACCTTCTCGTAGGAACCCGTCGCCTGGAGGAAGCCGCGCTCGGTCGGCTCGACGGTGCGGCAGTCGAGCCGCAGGACTTCCGCGTCGGTGGCTTCCGGGCTCTCGAGGAAGGCTTGCAGCAGCGCCGACTTCCCCATCCCGGCGATTGCATGCAGGTAGACGACTCGCGAATCGCTCTCACTGAGAAGGCCGGTCAGGGCCTGAAGCTCCCGCTCGCGCCCGGCGAACGAGCGCACGACGTGTGGAGGGGCAGCGATCGTCACAAGGCCCATTCTTGCGCGCTTGGTCTGCGACTTCTAGGCCAGCTATCGCCTAATAGGTCCCATTTGCAGCAAGTAATCGGCGGCACAAATAAGTAGCTATACTGTTCAGGCGCGGTAGGGCTAAGCGCGGAAGCCGCCGAGGCTCCACAACTTCCTCTTCGGACTGTCTCATTTGGCCTAGGTGCGCCAGAGGAACTCAATTGAGTTCTTCGACCTCAGATCTACTTTTAGGAGCTGCACATGCATGCCATCGTGAGACGTTATGAAGGAATCGACACCAAGCGCACGGACGAGCTGACGCACAAGATCAGCGAGAGCCTGACTCCTCGGCTCACCAAGCTTCCGGGCTTTGGCGGCTACTTCCTCATCGAGGCCGGCAACGGCGTCATGAGCTCCGTCAACTTCTTCGACACATCGGCCCAGGCCGACGAGTCGACCCGCGTCGTGGCCGAGTGGCTGCGCGAGGAGAAGCTTGAGACCCTCGTCCCGAATGCACCGAAGATCACGGGCGGCGAGGTCATCGTCAAGGAGATGAACGGAGCGGTTCGAGCGTAATTTCGCTCGCTAGCTGCTTGTCGCACGAGAGAAGGCCCGCATTGCGGGCCTTCTCTATTTTTCCCGCCGCCAAAGTCGTAGACTCGGTCGCACCGAGGGGCGGTCCTCCCGGTTGCAAGTGCTCTCTACGCGTACCGGGAAGGTGGCGGTCATGAGGATCGAAGGGCGACGTCTTTGCTCTCTCCTCGCCGTCGCGCTCTTCTTCGCCGTCGCAGCTTCGACCGCCACAGCAGCGATACCGCGGGTCACCGCGGCCACGAACGCTCCGCTCGTCGCGGCCGCCGGCGACAAGATCAGCGTCAAGGCAACGATCTCGGGAACCGGTAAGCGTTTCCCGGTCGCCCTCATCTTCGGGAACCCGGCGGGGTCGGCAAAGAAGGGTCTCAAGCTCGGGACCGGGATCACGGTGTCCCATCGTGGGATCAAGCGCCTCGTCGTTCCCGGCAAGGTGCCGCTGAGTGTCGTGAACGGCAAGCTCGGCACGCTCCTGGTCTGCGTCAATCCGACGGCCGCGCTCAAGGGCACGACAGGCCTCTGCCGCAAGGCCGCGGCGATCGCGACCTCGGGGAAGAGCGCCGAGGAGCGCATCGCGGGCGCGAAGCTAGCGGGACGCATCACGGCCGCGAAGGCGGTGCTCTTCGGGCTCTACTCCCTCCGGTTCGATCCCCGCCTTCCCAAGGAGCTTCAGGGAGCATTCCAAGGTCCTGGAGGGGACCTGGCCGCGATCAACGCCGCGGCTGACTCGTTCGGAACGCTGCCGGTGGAGATCCAGGAGCGGGTTTTCCCCTACTTCGTTCCCCCGCAGGCCGGTGGCAGCGCCTGGAGGACGGCCGGACGCAACTGGGGGCCCAAGGCTCCGACGGTGGCCCGGGCTCGCGCTGGTGCAGCCGCCGCCGCGGCGGCAACGCCGGACTGCACCGGGTACCAGTCCTTGGAAAGCGGCACCGGGCCGACAGAGGAGCCGTTTCCGTGGCAAGGGATCCCCACGAGCGACGGCAACGCGATCGTCTGGTACGGGACGACCGAGACGCCGCAGTGGGAGGCTGCCGAGGCGAGCGACCGCGCCTCGGCGCTCAAGTACGCGGCCGCAATGCCGGAGATCTGGACGAAGCTGACCGCCGAGTTCGGGGTGCCGAAGTCGGATGGTGCGGAGGCCTGCTACCACGGGCCGGACGGGAAGTTCGACATCTACGTCGGGAGCTCGATCGTTCTGGGAGCGAGCCGGTTCGACTCCAATGCGCTGGCCGTTACCGCGCCCTACCCGGCGGTCGGAAACTTCCCGACGCCTGGGAAGTGGTGCACGAACCGGCCATCCTGGATCGCTATGCAAGCGGGACTTCCCAACTGGGCGCTCGCGCACGAGTTCATGCACGCTTTGCAGTTCTCGCACAAGTACGTGAGCTGCGAGCCGCCCATCGCATGGTGGGACGAGGGCGGTGCGACGTGGGCCGGCAACTTCGTCTATCCCGACGACGACTACGAGGAGACGCACTATCCGGGCTTTGTGAAGGCACCGCTCGCAGACAGCCTCGAGGGCGCCGGCTACGAGGCGTGGCCGTTCTGGAGGATGCTGGAGAAGACGGTGGGGCTCGACTCCTTCCGAGCGATCTTTGCCGCGATGGCGACCAAGCGCCCGGTTCCCGCCGTCGACGGGGCGATCAGCGGCGGCTTCGACAAGCAGCTGTCGCGGTACTTCCTACACGCCTACAACCAGTCACCCGTCGGCGACGCCGGCTTCGACATCGCCGAGTCCTTCAAGACCTGGGACAACTGGACCCTCACGCCTGACATACCGGCTGCGCTCACGGTCAATCTCGGCGGCGCCCCCGTGCGTACCGACGTCCTGAAGATGCAGCGTGCGGCGTTTCCCCGCCTGAGCGTGGGCAGTTACCACAAGGTCGATATCGCCGACGAGAACATCAAGGAGATCCAATTCACGAACGACCTGGTCGGCAAACCGGGCGGGCACGTCGACGCCCTGCTCCATCTCGCCGACGACACCTGGAAGCTGGAGGACTGGTCGAAGAAGAAGACGGTGACCCTCTGCAGGGACAAGGAGGAAGAGGACGTGCAGAACCTCGTCATCGTCAGCTCGAACACAGGCGTCGCGGCGCTCCCGAAGTTCGCTCACAAGCTGCGCGTGCGCAACAACTGTCCGCACGCCTACAAGATCCTGGCAGCGAGCCAGACCGAGCTGTCAAATGGCCAATATGACTGGACCCCCGACTGTCCGACGCTCACGGGCACGGAGACGGCGACGGGCACCTACGGGCCGCAGCCGTTCCACTTCTTCACGAACAACTTCTTCGCAGACCCTCTGACGGGCGACCTGGTCGGCAACCTCGTCGCCGTGGGAACGAAGTCGGTGTCGACGGTCATGCACGGCTGCGACCTGGCGACCGATCCCCCGTCAGCGTGCACGCGGTCGGGCTCGGGCACAAACTCAGGGGGCGTGCAGATTCAGGTTTCGATCCCCAACGGAAGCCCGACCGCAGAGGTGCTTTGGTTCCTCGACGATCCGGCTGTCGGGCTCGGGAGCGAAGGCGGAGGGACGAGCTGCTTCATCACCGTGATCGGGTGGACGCTCACGGAAGAAGAGTGGCTGGCCGAGGGAACGAAGTCGGTCCCGCGGGAGGTTTTCGAGTCCGACACGCCGCAGACGATCTCGATCGACGTCGACTTCGACCTGACCGGCCCGATCGGAACGACACAGACTTCCGAGACCTACTCGATGACGATTCAGCGCGTCAACGAGGACGGCTCGCCGCTGAATCCCCCCTAGCGTCACTTTGGCGACCGGCCTGAACGGGTTCGACTACTAGCCGCTCGTGTCGCCGCCGGTATCGCCGCGCGTGTCGGGGGTCGGAGGCTGGGGAGGTGGAGGCGGAGACGGCGGGGGGTCGTCCTTGGTGTCCGGCTTGACCTGGGGCTCGGCGGTGTTGTCGCCGTTGTCCGTCCCGTCGTCGCCGAGCGTGTCGTCGCCATCGGGATCGAGGGGATTGTCCGGGGGGAGCACGACGACGGGCGTGCCGAATGAGTCGTCCTCGACGCCGGTGGGGCCGTTGTCCCCTTCATCATCGTCGTCCTCGTCCGGACCGAGGAAGCTGTCGAGAAGGTCGCTCTTGCGCCCTTCCAAATCGAGGCCGGACGCGTCGGCGTCCGCCGGATCCTGAACGTTGGCCGCCGCTACGGCTACTCCACCGAGCACCAGGAAAAGCGCGGCGATCACGACTGCGAATCTACCCATAATGGCTCTCATCAGTATTCCCGATTCGCTCTACGAGGAAATGCCTCGGAGGGGTGAGCGGGCGGGGAATGGCGTCGGAAAGCCCTCAGTCGGTCCCGAACTCGCTTCGCCGCCGCCGCCCGCCCGGTCGGAAGAGCCCCAGCCGCGTGCGCGGCAAGCTCGCCGCGAGAGGCTCGAGGCCGGCGGCGAGCTCCGCTGCGGCCGGCCGGGCGTCAGGCCGTTGCGCGAGACAAGCGAGCACGAGCTCGGCGATCGGTTCGGGAACGGTCCGCGGGAGCGGAGCGGGCTCTCGCACGAGCTGGGGAAAGCGGTCGGCCACCTCAGCCGCATCCCCCGGCCTCGCGGGGAACGGCGCACTCGCGGCGAGCGCCTCGTAGAGAGTCGCCCCCAGGCCCCAGACATCCGCGGGCGGGCCGATCTGGGCAAAGCGTTTCGGATCGCATTGCTCCGGCGCCATATACGCGTCCGTGCCGACCGGAGCCCTGATCGCAGCAACATCCTCGAAGCGCCGGGCAACGCTCAGGTCGACGAGCCGGGGCGGCGCAGACATGATGATGTTCCGCGGCTTCACATCCAGGTGGACGATGCTCCTGCGGGCCATGTAGTGGAGCGCAGAGCACACCTGGAGGGCGAGCGGGAGGAGTTGCTCGATGACGATGCCGTAGCGGCGAAGGAGCGTGGAGAGCCGCGGTCCGTCGAGGAACTCCAGCACGAGATGGGGCCGGTCGCCGTCGAGGACGGCGTCGAAGGAGCGGACGATGACGGGATGGTCGAGCGACGCGAGCGCCTGGGCCTCCGAGCTGACTGCGGCTCGGGCGGCCTCGTCGTCGAGGAGGTCCGGGCGGAGGATCTTGACGGCGACGAGCGTGTGCAGGTCCTCGTCCCACGCCAGGTAGGCCTCGTAGCGACGCCCGCCGCCGAGCAGGCGCACGGCGTGGCGTCCAGGTGCGATCTCGTCACCCTCCCGGAACTTCCACGATGCGCGCGGATCCATCGGACTCACACTAGGCGCGACTTCGGCGGGTCTGCTCGCTCGGGCCCGGCGTCTGGTCTCCTAGTTCACGAGCTTGCGCGTCATGGCGTGGATCGCGATGCGCCACGTGAGGAGCCCGAAGACGACAAGCGCGCCCAGCCGGGCCAGATCCTCCCACCCAGCCCAGCCGAACACGGCATGGCGGACGAGCACGACGCAGTGATGCAGCGGATTCAGGTTGGCCAGCACCTGCGCCCATTGCGGAAACTGGTCGAGCGGGAAGAACGATCCCGCTAGGAGGAACAGCGGCGTGAGCACAGCGCTGACGACGTAGTTGAAGTTCTCGAACGACTTGGCGTAGCCGGCGATCGAGATCCCGAAGCAAGCCCAGCCGAAGCCGGCGACCCAGGCGAGGAAGGGCACAGCGAACATCCCCCACGACGGGTCGAGCCCGAACGCGATCGCGACGAGCATTGGGACGCAACCGTAGACACCGGCCCGGGTGGCGATCCAGAGCGCCTCGGCGCTGACGAGCTCCTCGGTATCGACAGGCGCGGCGAGGATCGCGTCGTAGGTGCGCTGGAACTGGTACTTGACGAACGTCCCGAACATCGCCGGGAA
>JBDTRS010000009.1:0-32917 GCA_039931575.1 Gaiellaceae bacterium | reverse complement strand
AGGCGGCCGGACGACCTCGAGGCCCTCGCGGCTGAGGCGGTGACGACATTCGGAGGGCTCGACATCCTCGTCGCCAACGCCGGCGTGGGCGCGTACGGGCCGTTCCTCGACCTGCCGGCCGACCAGCTCGAGGAGATGATCGACGTCAACGTCAAGGGCACTCTCTACGCCGTCCGCGCGGCCCTCCCCCACCTGCTCGAAAGCGACGCGGCGGACATCGTCACTCTCGCCTCCGAGGCGGGTCGCCGCGGTCTCCCGTTCGAGGCCGTCTACTGCGCCTCGAAGTTCGCCCAGGTCGGCTTCACGCGAGCTCTCGACCATGAGCTGCGGGAGCAAGGTGTCCGCTGCTCGAACGTGTGCCCCGGCGGCGTCGCCACGGACTTCGCCATGGGCCGCGGCCGGACGCCGGAGATGCCGGCGCTGGCAGGAATGATGACGCCGGAAAACGTTGCGGAGGTCGTACTCTTCGTCATCACTCGCCCGCGGAACCACCGCATCCTCGAGACTGCCTTCCGGCCCGTTGCGGAACCGGCATGGGGATGAACGGCGCGGTTCGCTGGGGCTTCCTCTCGACGGCGAACATCAACGACAAGCTGCTCACGGGGGCAGCCGAGTCCGACCGGGTCGACGTCATCGCCGTCGCGAGCCGTGACGTCGCACGCGCGGAGGCCTACGCCCGCGAGCGTGGGATCGGGCGGGCCCACGGGAGCTACGAAGACCTGCTGGCCGACCCCGACGTCGAGGCGGTCTACATCTCACTGCCGAACTCGCTCCACGTTGAGTGGTCGATCCGCGCGCTGGAGGCCGGCAAGCACGTCCTCTGCGAGAAGCCGCTCAGCCGGCGGCCCGAGGAAGTCGAGCGGGCCTTCGACGCGGCGGAGCGGTCGCACCGTCTCCTCATGGAGGCGTTCATGTACCGCCACAATCCGCAGACCGCAAGGCTCGGGGAGCTCGTCCGCTCGGGCGCGATCGGCCGCCTCCGGCTCGTTCGCGCGGCGTTCAGCTTTCCGCTCGACGAGGCCGAGAACGTCCGCCTGGACGCGTCTCTCGACGGCGGGGGCTTGATGGACGTGGGTTGTTACTGCGTCAGCGGCGCGCGGTTCCTCGGGGGCGAGCCGGAGGAGGTGTACGGCCAGCAGGTGCTGAGCGAGAGCGGCGTCGACGAGCTCTTCACCGGGACACTGCGCTTTCCGGGGGATGTCCTGGCGCAGTTCGACGCCGGCCTGGTTCTTCAGGAGCGCGACGAGCTGGAGGCGATCGGCGAAGAGGGCTCACTCTTCCTCGACGATCCCTGGCATTGCCAGAGGCCCGTGATCGAGCTCCGGACAGCCGATGGGATGGAGGAGATCGCAGTCGAGCCGGCCGACTCCTACCGCCTCGAGCTCGAGAACCTGAGCGACGCCATCCGCGGCGAGGCGGAGCCGCTTCTGGGTCCCGAGGACGCGCTGGGCCAGGCCCGAGCCATTGAGGCGCTCTATCGCTCGGCGGCCGAGGGCAGGCCGGTCGACCTCACGGCCCCCGTGTAGCCGCCGAGGCAGGGATAAAGGCAATCCGGCGTCGTTCCTCGACCGTACTTCTGATCTGTAGCTCGTTCACCAGAGCAGAGGAAGGAGCCGTGATGCGCACCCACCGTCTTGCCCTGGTTGCCTGGTCGGCCCTTTTCTTACTCCTGCTCGGCGCCGGCGGAGCGTCTGCCTCGGTCGCAACCGTGGTCGAGAACGACTATTTCTTCTCGCCGAGCAGTGTCACCGTCACCGGTCCTTCTACCGTGGTGCTCAACAACGCATCATCCACCCCCCACACCTTCACGGTTTCCGGGCAGGGCATCGACGTCGTCAGCAACGGCGGTCAAAGCGGCAGCGTCACGATCAACCTTCCACCCGGAACGTACTCGTTCATCTGCCGCTTTCATGCCTCCCTCGGGATGACGGGCTCCCTCGTCGTGCGAGCAGCAGCCCCGGGAGCTACACCGGTCGGCGGGCCCGAGACAGGTGCGGGGGGAACGTCGACCCACCGCCCCTTCCCGTTCCTGCCCGTGCTCATCGGGTCGGTTCTGCTGGTCGCGGGGCTGCTGGCCATGCGCGGCCGGCGTGCTTGAGTCGCCAGATCGACACCGCCGGCGGCGAAGGCGAGCGCCGGCGGTTGCAGCGGTAGTCGCCGGCGTCCTGCTGGTCAGCGGATCGATCGCAGCCTGGACCCGTTCCGTTTCCGGGGGGATCAGAACCGAGAGCGCGAACGGCGGCGTGCGGTCCCTTTCGAGAGAGATCGACCCGTCCGCATCGAGATTCCCTCGATCCGCGTCTCAGCGCCCGTCGTCCCCCTGGGGCTGAACGCCGACCGAACGCTCGCGGTTCCGAGCGACTTCAACGACGCCGGCTGGTATGTGGGCAGCTCCAGTCCCGGCTCGCCCGGCGCCGCGGTCATCGTCGGACATCTCGATTCCTACCGCGGACCGGCGGTCTTTTATCGCCTTCGGTCGCTCACGGCCGGCGCGCGGTTGACGGTGCAATTGGTCGGAGGATCGCGGCGGGCGTTCGTCGTCGAACGTGTCCGCAAGTACTCGAAGGCTCGCTTTCCGACGCAGGCCGTCTACGGCGCGACCACCGAGCCCTCTCTTCGCCTGATCACGTGCGGCGGACCGTTTGACGTTTCGAAGGGTCACTATCTCGACAACGTCGTCGTGTTCGCGCGGGCCGCGCCCTCCCCGGCCGGTTGAGCTCGACGCGGTCCGTCCGGGCGTGATGCGCCCGGCCGAAATTGAACGGCCGCACGCGGTTTAGGAAGCCTATGCCCGAACGCGCCGTTTACAGGTACAACGCTCTGGCAAAGCGTCTGCGCGCCAGAGATTGCGCCAGTTCAGGAGTGGAGGCTGGGGAGGCGCTCCGCCGGGCGGCCGAAACCCGAGCCTTCAGTTCCGCCGCCACGCGCCTAGCCGCGCAATGCTGATCCAACGAAAGACGACCTTTACTGTGAAGCTACTCGGCTGGCGTACCGCGCGCGGTCAGCGAGCAGGCCCGTGTGGGAAACGGATTCGCCTTCCAGGCCGATGGAGACCGTTGAACTCATCGCCGCGTGCCATTGAAATTCTGCACGAAAAGCCCACACTAATTTCAGCACAAAACGGACGCGATTGAATTCAGCACGAAGCAGGCGTAGGGTGGTGGATTCATGACCAAGCCCCGCCTGCGGCTCGTCAGTATTGGTTTGGTCGCGGCCGCGGTCTTCATGGCGGCCCCTGGAATCGCCGCAGCGGCGCGTCCCGATCTCGTTGTCTCCTTCATCTCGGCGAAGGGCTCGCTGAAGCCTGGGGCCAACCTGACGGCGACGGTAACGGTCCGCAACAAGGGCGACGCTCCCGCGCGCAAGTCAACGACAAAACTCTTCGCGTCGCTGGATCGTTTTAGAGGCGCCGGCGACTTGCTCCTCGGCCGCGTTTCGATGCCGGCGCTTGCTCCGGGCGCGTCGGTCACAAAGAAGATAACTGCGACGGTTCCTGCCAACTCGCGGCGCGGCGAGCTGTTGGCATGCGCCGACGCGGGCAAGGTCGTCACGGAGGCGAGCGAGCGGAACAACTGCCGCTCAGCGGCAGATACCGACCTCGATAGCTGGGCAAACTTCACGGACTGCGCGCCGCGAAACGCACTCATTAATCCCGGCGCGGAGGACAATCCCAACGTGCCGGGGTTTACCGACAAGAACTGTGACGGGATCGATGGGGACGTACGTCAGGCCATCTTCGTATCCCCCACTGGATCCGACTCGAATCCGGGAACCCGAGCGCAACCGAAGCTAACGCTCTGGGCCGCCCGTCAGGCAGCCTCTGTGAGCGGGAAGGATGTTTACGCGAAAGTCGGCTTGTACGAGGAAACGCTATTCGTCGCGAACGGAGTCGACGTCTACGGGGGCTACGGCGCGTCGTGGGCACGGACGCTGACCGAGGCGACCCGAATCGTCGGCCAGCCTTTCCCCTCCGGGGACACGGAAGCGGCATTCGCCATGGACATCACAGTGCTTACGAGGCTTCAGCTGATCACGCTGGAACCGCGGGCTCCGACGACCCCAGGTGCTGACTCCTACGGACTGCGTGGCATCGGGAGCCCCAAGCTGTTTGTCGACCATGCCACGATCCGGGCGGCCGCGGGCGTCCAGGGCAGGAACGGTGGT
This sequence comes from Gaiellaceae bacterium, assembly GCA_039931575.1. Taxonomy (GTDB): domain Bacteria; phylum Actinomycetota; class Thermoleophilia; order Gaiellales; family Gaiellaceae; genus DATEOR01. The sequence continues at coordinate 28,753 of JBDTRS010000009.1, read as the reverse complement.
AACGGTGCAACCGGTCGATCTGGCGGTAATGGAACCGCCGGCTACTCCGGCAGCGTGAACTCTAACGCGCCGCCTGGCGGATCAAGCCCTGTCGGGCGGGTCGGAGGGAACGGCGGCCCCGGCGGGTGGTGGCTAGGCACGGATCACGAATCCGGGTACAACGGCGGCCCAGGCGTATCGACGACGTTCGACGCGTGGGGCCGGAGGGGCGGTGTCGGCGGCACCGGAGGAGGCACTGACACGGTCGGCGAAGCCGGGTGGCCCGGCGACGACGGCATCTTCCGCGGCAACGGCGCCGGCGGGAGCGCCATCAACATGACGCCGGGATCCGGCCTCTGGACGACCGCCGACGGCGCGAGTGGTCAAAGCGGTACAAATGGCCACGGCGGCGGAGGCGGCGGCGGCGGCGGCGGCGAGGGTTGCACCATCTGTTACAGCCCTGACCGCGGCGGTTACGGAGGCGGCGGCGGCGGCGGCGGCGAGGGCGGCGGCGCCGGCATCAGAGGAACTGGCGGCGGCGGCTCGTTCGGCGTCTACCTTGTGTTGTCCGTCGGCGCAATCGTCCGCAATTCCATTGTGAGCGCGGCCGACGGCGGCGCAGGCGGCGCCGGCGGAGGAGCCGCCTGGGGAGGCGCCGGGGGTGCCGGCGGGCCCGGCGGCCCGTCCCAAACGTCGGACGCCGGCCCGGGGGGTGGAGGTGGCCGCGGCGGTGGAGGTGGCCGCGGCGGAGACGGCGGTGGAGGCTCCGGTGGTCCCAGCATCGCGATCCTCGGCTTGACGAGCGCTGCCACGCCGGGCACCACCGTCAGCCACGGCACCGGCGGGGTGGGTGGGGCTGGTGGCTTCGGCGCCGGCTTCGGCGCCAGCGCTGGTGCGATGGGCCGAGCTGAGAGTTACCTTTAACGGGCGCTCGCGGCTTCGCCCGGCTGCGAGTATCTTCGAAGGGAAAGGCCCGCCCAGCTGCGTTTTCCGCGTACTCGGACGAAGTGCCCCCGCCCGGAATCGAACCAGGGCACGCGGTTTAGGAAACCGCTGCTCTCTCCACTGAGCTACGGGGGCCGGGGCTCAGTCTAGCCCCGCCTTCCGTCAGGGCTAGAGCGTGACGCGGCGCTCGCCGATGCAGTCCCTGGCCCAGGTCTCGACGAGGGTGATGAGCTCGTCCTCGCGGCCCTCGGCCGCGCGCGGGAGCGCGACGTAGACCTGGTGCACGGTGGCCTCGACCTCCGAGTCGAACTCGTAGCGGTGCTCCGACACGATCTCGACCGAATCGAGCTGCTCGAGGAGGGTCTGGGCGAGCCGGAAGACCTCCGCCTCGGTCGCCTCTCGGCCGGAGAAAACACCGAAGTTGACGACGAGCCGAGGCCCGGCGCGGCTTTCGGCCACAAAAACGAGGTTCGGATCGGTCATGTCCCTGTCATACCCTCTCGGGGCTCCCATCTGAACATTCGAAGTGCGAGCACGACTCCGGCGGCTCCCCAGACGGCCACCACGGCGATCGCCCCGGCCGAGCTCGAGAAGGCGTCGTCCTCGAGAAAGACGTCTCGCATGAGCTCCAGGAGGTAGGTGAGCGGGAGAACGTCGGCGATCGCCTTCAGGAAGCCGGGCATGGACTCGGTCGACCAGAAGACGCCCGAAATGAAGACCATCGGGAGGTAGATGGCGTTCACGATCGCGGACGAGCCCTCGGCGCTCTTGACGAGCCCGGTCAGCGCCAGTCCGAGCGCGGCGAAGGCGACGGTTCCGAGGAGGAGCGCGAAGACGAAGGCGCCTGGAGACCGGGGCAGGTCGGCGTCGATGAGGAAGCGGCCGATGAGGAGCTGGACGATCGCCTCGAGCCCGACCACGACGAGCGTCGAGGCGATCACCGCGGTGAGGTAGATCCGCGGTGGAAGAGGCGTCCCGCGCACGCGCTTCAGCACCCCCGACTCGCGCCTCACGACGAGCTGGATCGCAAGGCCCGCGAACGCGGTCGAGACGATGCCGTAGCCGAGGAGGCCGGCGAGCAGGTACGTGCCGGCCTTGACGCCGCCGATCGAGTCCCGGTCACCGTAGATCGACCCGAGCAGGACGAGGAAGATGATCGGCAGGAGGAAGGTGAAGAACGCGGCCTCCCGGCTGCGCCAGAAGATCTTCTGCTGCGCGCGGAGCTCATGCAGGAAGAGCCTCACGCGACCTCCGCCTCCGCCCGGGTGAGCTCGAGGTAGAGGTCCTCCAGCGAGCGCCGCCGCACCTCGATGCCCTCGAGCTCGAAGCCGTCTGCGAGCGCCTCGGAGGTGAGTTCGTTCAGCACCCTCGTCGGGTCGTCCGTCGCGATCACAATCTCCTCCCCGTTCCGGCGGTAGCGGATCTCGACGCCGCCGGCGCCCGAGAGCAGCTCGCGGGGGGAGCCGGTCGTCACGATGTGGCCGTCGCGAAGGATGGCCAGGCGGTCGGCGAGGAGCTGGGCTTCCTCCATGTAGTGGGTCGTGAGGAGGATGCTCTTGCCCAGCTCGCGGAGGCCGCGAATCGTCTCCCAGGCTTGTCTCCGGGCGGCGGGGTCGAAGCCGGTGGTGGGCTCGTCGAGGAAGATCACCTCGGGGTCCCCGATGAGCGCGAGAGCGAGGTCGAGACGGCGTAGCTGGCCGCCCGAAAGCGTCCGCACGCGGGCATCGCGCTTCTCTTCGAGGCCGACGAGCACGATCACCTCGCTGACGTCGCGTGCGCGAGGGTAGTAGCCCGCGAAGAGGTCGAGGATCTCCCGCACCGAGAGGAGCGGATAGACCGCGGAGGATTGGAGGACGATCCCGATCCGTGCGCGAAAATCGGCGCCCGCCTGTTGTGGGTCGTAGCCGAGAACCCGCACCTCGCCTCCGTCACGGCCGCGATAGCCCTCGAGGATCTCGACGGTCGTGGTCTTCCCGGCACCGTTCGGGCCGAGGAGGGCGAAGACCTCCCCGGTCTCGACGGAGAAGGAGAGCTCGTGCAGCACCTCCCGGGCGCCGTAGGACTTCTTGAGGCCTGAGACCTCGATCGCGCTCACGCGGCCAGAATACTCAGGGATGGAGGGCCGCCAGCGTCGGCGCCCGCCAAGGCGGGCAGGTCGCGCCGCGAGCGACGCGGAGCGCCGGCGGCTGGCACAAGCTTCCCGCGAGGAGCGTCTCCCGGCCCGAAGCGACCGGCCCGTGCTCTGGTGCGACGGCGGCTCGCGCGGGAATCCCGGGCCTTCGGCCTATGGTTTCGTGCTCGAGGCCGTCGACGGCTCGATCCTGGCGGAGGAGGGCATGCCGCTCGGGGTGTCCACCGCCGCCGTGGCCGAGCTGCGCGGCGTGCTCGCGGGGCTCCGGCGAGCGGCTGAGCTGGGAGTCGGCCGCCTCGAGGTGCGAACGGACTCGCAGGTCGCCGTCGCGCAGCTCTCCGGCGAGAAGAGGGTCCGGAACCCGACGCTCCGCACGCTCGTGCGCGAGATCGAGGAGACGGCGACCACGGTCGGGCCGGTGCGCTACCGCTGGGTCCGGCGCGAGCGGAACGCCCGCGCCAACGCTCTCGTCGCAGCGGCGCTCGACATCTGAAAGCATCAGTGCCATACTGCCGTTATGACGCTGACGAGAGGGCTCTGCGCTCAGGCGATCGTCCTCCTCGTGATCGCAGGCTGCGGAGGCGGCGGGGAGTCGCAGCCCGCCGGCTCGTCGGCGTCCGTCGCGACGACGGCCCCCGGCCCCGAGCTCGAGACCTTCGACTACGACTCGGCCGCGCCCCTCTCCCTTCAGGTCCGCAAGGAGCGGAAGGAAGGCGCGGTCACGGTGCAGGACGTCACGTACGAGGACGGCGACGGGCAGAAAGTGTCCGCGTATCTCGTCGTCCCAGGCGGCAAGGGCCCGTTCGCGGGCGTCCTCTTCGGCCACTGGCTGGCGGAGGAGCGGAGCGACCGCACCGAGTTTCTGGACGAGGCCGTCGCCCTCGCCGCCCGCGGCGTCGTCTCGCTCCTTCCTCAGGCGGTCTTCCCGTGGAAGGCTGCCCCGACCGGGCTCGAGCACGACCGGCAGGCCGTGATCGCGCAGACCGTCGCCTTTCGCCGGGGCCTCGATGTGCTGAGCGCGCGGGACGACGTCGACCCGGCCCGGCTCGGCTTTGTCGGGCACGACTACGGAGCCATGTACGGAGCCCTGCTCGCCGGGGCCGATCGCCGCCCGAAGGCCTACGTCCTCATGGCCCCGGACGCCACCTGGAGCAACTGGTTCCTCAAGTTCTGGCTGAAGAGCGAGGCCGTGGATCCGTACAAGAAGGGCTTCGAGAGCCTCGATCCCGTCAACTACGTGCAGGAAGCGTCTCCTGCCGCCGTGTTCCTCCAGTTCGGCGAGTCCGACAAGTACGTCCCGGGCTACATCGCCGACGAGATCGAGGCCGCCGTTGCCGAGCCCAAGAAGGTGGAGGGCTACGGGGGAGGACACGAGCTCGATTCGAGTGCGCAGGCCGCCCGCGGCGCCTGGCTGGCAGAGCAACTCGGTCTCTGATCTCGCCTACACTCAGGGGCGTGAGAGCGCTCGCCGTCCTCTGCATCGCGCTGGGCCTGGCCGGCACCGCCGGCACCGCCTCTGCAGCCTTTCAGGGGACGGTCACGAGGATTCCGGCGGGCGTCAGAGAGCAGATGATCGGCTCCTCATGGCACTCGGGCTGTCCCGTCCCGATCAGGAAGTTGCGCCTCCTCACCTTCAACCACTGGAACTTCGGGGGCACGGCCCGGCAGGGGCGCCTGATCGTCCACGCCTACCAGGCGCAGGGGATCCTCACCGTCATGCGCAAGCTCTACCGGGCGCACTTCCCGATGCGGCGCGTGAAGCTGGTCGACGCGTACGGCGGCAGCGACGACAGGTCGATGGCGGCGAACAACACCTCCGCGTTCAACTGCCGCGTCGTGGAGGGGACGAGCCGTTGGTCGCAGCACGCATACGGACGCGCGATCGACGTCAACCCGGTGCAGAACCCTTATGTGTCCGGTAGCCATGTCTCCCCTCCGGCGGGAGAGCGGTACGTCAACCGCTCACAGCGGCTTCCCGGAATGATTCACCGCGGCGACGTTGTCTACCGCGCATTCGCGGCGATCGGGTGGGAGTGGGGCGGCGACTGGACGAGCCCCAAGGACTACCAGCACTTCTCTCTGACCGGCACCTAGGGTTTCGTGGCCCGCGCCCTCGTCATCGTCGACATCCAGAAGGACTACTTCCCGGGCGGAGCGCACCCGCTGGAGGGGCCGGAGCTCGCGGCCGCGGCGGCCAGGCGGCTGCTGGAAGCGTTTCGGACGGCCGGCGAGCCGGTCGTCCACGTGCGCCACGTCTGGGACGAAGAGGACGCGACCTTCATGCGCCCGGGCACCGACGGAGTCGACATCCATCCCACGGTCGCGCCGCTTGACGGAGAGACCGTCATCACGAAGACACACCCGAATAGCTTTCGCGAGACCGCGCTGCACGACCATCTCCGCGCTGCGGGCGTAGAGGAGCTCGTGGTCTGCGGGATGATGACGAGCATGTGCGTGGACGCCACGGTCAGAGCCGCGGTCGACCTCGGCTTCGATACCACCGTCGCGCACGATGCGTGCGCGACCCGCGAGCTCGAGTTCGACGGCCGGGCCATACCCGCCGTCTCCGTGCACGCCGCCTTCCTCGCGGCGTTGGCCGACGGCTATGCCGCGGTCGTCGCGACGGACGACATCGCCCGCTGAACCCACGCTTCGACGGTCTGCTCGCGCCCGCGGAGCTCGAGCGTGCGCTGTTCGAGGCCGGACGTGTCGAGACCCGCGGCCGTGGCCGAAGCGGCGCTGATCACGATCTCGCCGGTCCGGGCGGCCGCCGTGAGCCGCGCGGCGGTGTTCACCGTGTCGCCGACGGCGGTGAAGTCGAGCGCGTCGCCCTCTCCGAGGAAGCCGACGTAGGAGACTCCCGTATGAACGCCCACTCCGATCGGGATCCACGGCTCGCCGTCGCCGTGGCCGGTCTCCGCGAGCAGGTCGCGGGCCGTCGAGACGGCGCGTGCGGCGTGATCCTTGCCTGCGAAGCCCGGTATGAAGAGCGCCACCGCCTCGTCGCCGACGAACTTGTCGACGACACCGTCCCAGCGGTCGACGACTCTCGCGGCCGTCCCCCAGAAGCGCGCCAGGAGCTGGCCGAAGTCGCCCGCCGACGCTCGCTCGGCGAGCCCCGTCGAGCCCCGTACGTCGGCAAACAGCGCTGAGATCTCGACCTCTGCGCCGCCCGGATGCTTGTGCGCCGACTTGGTGCACATGGTGCAGAGCCGGCGGTTCATCGGCGACGGTTTCCCGCCCAGTACGCGGAGCACGAGATTTCCGGGCCTCCCGAACGGGGCGTAGCAGAGCTTGCAGCGCGGCTCCGACGGGATCTTCTTGAAGACCTGCTGGAACAGGCGCAGCCCGGCGACCTCTCCCATCAGCGTCGCGCGCCAGACTTCCTCGGGCGTCTTCTTTGCCATCGCGGGTCGAGGATACTCCTGGCGTGGCCAGGTTTCGCTACGTCCTCACCGATGTCTTCACCGACTCGCCGCTCGAGGGCAACGCCCTCGCCGTCTTCACCGACGCGCGCGAGGTTCCGGAGGAGAAGCTCCAGCCGCTGGCTCGCGAGCTGAACCTGTCCGAGACGGTCTTCGTCTACCCGGCGGAGCAGGGCGGCCATGCACGCATCCGGATCTTCACGCCCACTGACGAGATCCCCTTTGCCGGACACCCCGTCCTCGGCACGGCATTCGTCCTCGCGACTCCGCTCCAGTTGCCCGAGATCGGCCTGGAGACTGGAGCGGGCATCATCCCCGTTCGCCTGGAGCGCGACGAGGGCCGCGTGAGCTTCGGCTGGATGAGCCAGCCGATTCCGATGGTGAGGCCGTACGAGGCCGCCGCCGACGTTCTTCGGGCGGTGGGCGTCGAGAGCTCGGAGCTTCCGGTCGAGGTCTACGACAACGGAGCCAAACACGTCTACGTCGCGCTTCCGAGCCGCGAGGCGGTGGCGGCCCTGGAGCCCGACATGCAGGCGCTCAAGCGACTCCCGGACCTGCTCGGCACCAGCTGCTTCGCGGGCGAGGGCAAGCAGTGGAAGACCCGGATGTTCGCGCCTGCGGACGGGATTGCGGAGGATCCGGCGACCGGGTCGGCCGCCGGGCCGCTCGCCTGCCACCTCGCGCGCCACGGCCGGATCGGGTTCGGAGACGAGATCGAGATCTCGCAGGGAGCCGAGGTCCAGCGGCCCAGCACCCTCTACGCCCGGGTCAGCGGCTCCCCGGAGAGGATCGAGCAGGTCGAGGTGGGCGGGTCGGCGGTCATCGTCGCGCGCGGCGAGTTCAAGCTGTAAGCCAGTCCACGTCGCGGATCTCGGGCAGCTCGACCGCGAGCACGCGCCAGAAGACGCCGCCGTCACGCGAGACGTGCAGACGGTTCCGAGCCGCGTAGAGGAGGTCGTCGATGCTCTCCCCGATCGCGATCGCGCGGCCGACCGGAAGCCCCCCGCCGCGCTCCGTCCAGGTCGTTCCCGCGTCGTGGGAGACCATGAGCGGCGGTCGCCGGTCGAGGAGGAGCACGATCGTCGAGCCGACGGCGGCGAGGTCGAGCGCGTGACCCGCCGCCCAGGGCGGAACGAGCCCCAGTGGACGGGCGCGTTCGACCGTCCCGCCCGGCTCGCGCTCGACGAGCTCGTCGTCCTCTGCGACGTCACCCACCTCGACGACGTAGAGCCCGTCGTCGCAACCCGCGACCGCTCTCACGCGGCGAGGAGGACTCGGACGATGTCGCCGGCAAGACGAGCTGCCGAGAGCGGCCCGTGCCGGAGGCGTCGGTACGAGAGGTACGCGGCCATGAACGCATCGCCCGACCCGGTCGGGTCGGCCGGGTCGAGCGGCTTCACGGGCACGCGCTCGGCACGGCCGTCCTGATAGACGACGGCACCGGCCCGGCCGAGGGTGACGACGACTTCGCGAACGCCCAGGGAGGCGAGCGAGCGAGCGTCGAAGCCCACCCCGAGGACGGCCGCTTCCTCCTCGGACAGCTTGAGGATGTCGACGCTGCGCAGGACCTCCGGGTCGAAGCCGGAGTCGAGATGCAGCGGACCCTTTTCCGGGACGCGGACGAGACCCTGGCCGTCGAAGCTGAGGATGCGCCCGCGGCGGAGCACTGCGAGCGTCTCGGGAGGAAAGTCGGCGCGGGTCAGGGCTCCCGCGTGCACCCAGTCGGCGCCCGCCAGCGCACGCCCGAGCCAGCCCCGCGCCTCGTCCGCTGTCCACGGCTCGCCCAGCTCCTCGATCTCCATGGCGCGCTCGTCGCCGTGGTTTTCGATCCGGAACGAGATCGTGCGCGCCGCCGGGCGCGAGAAGACGGGCAGGCCGAGCGCGTGCAGGCCGCGGCCGCTGTCCTCGGGCGCGATCTTGGTCGCGACGACCGCCGGCTGGCCGAGCAGTCGCAGCGCTCTGGCCGCGTGGAACGGCGCCCCGCCGAGCTGCGGCAGCCCGCCGTCAACGCGATCCAGCGAGACGAGTCCGACGACGCCCAGTTGGCGCATGCGCGTACCGTAAGGCCGCGTACAAGGCAAAGGCGAGCGCGAACGACGGGAGCGAGGCGCCGCCGGTGAAGCTGCCAGCGCCCGGGATCCCCGCGACGGCGTCCACCCACCAGCTCGGTCCCGTCGGCTGGATCCACTGGTAGACGCCGAACCCAGCGAGCCACGCGGCGATCCCGCTCCAGCGCACGGCGGTCTCCTGCGCCGCGGCGAGCAGGAAGTCCGCTGCGAGAACGCCGAAGAGCGGCACGAAGAACGAGCCGAGCAGGAAGAGGAAGCTCTGGTAGGCCAGGAGGTCGAGCGCAAGGGCGCCTGCGGTGGCCGTCACGGCGATCGCGACGATGAGCGCCCGCTGGGAGGCAGCGGGAAAGAGGTTCTGCAGCGACACCGCGGCGGAGTACACGTTGGCGAAGGGCTCGTCGGTCTCGGCGACCGTGAGCGCGACCAGGGCGAGGGCGCTGGCCGCGCTGCCCGCGGCAACCGCGGTCAGGAGCGCGGTCGAGTCGTCCAGCCCGCGGGACAGGAAGAGGAGCGCTCCCAGGGCGTAGAGCCAGACGAGCGGCACGAGGTACCCGATGCCTGTCCCCCAGAAGGCATTCCGTGGTCTCTTCGCAAAGCGTGTGTAGTCGGCGGCGAGCGGAAGCCACGACGCGGCCATCGCCACGGTGAGGTCGACCCCCTGCCAGAAAGTGATGCCGCCCTCCCCTTCCGCTGACCAGAGGCGGCCGGTGTGCGCTCCGTTGAGCGCCCACCAGGTCAGGTAGCCGGTCGAGGCCACCACCGCCCAGACCGCGAAGCGGCGGACGAAGCGACGCACGAACGAGATCGGCCCGGCGAGGGCCAGAGCGAGTGTGATCGCTGCGAAGACAAGCACCCAGACCCAGCGCTCCCGAAAGCCGAACAGCCGGTCGGCGAGGGCGTTCGCCGCGGTTGCGATCACGATCAGCTCGAAGGTCGCCCACCCCACGTTCTGGAGGACGTTGAGCACAGTGGGTAGGTACGAGCCGCGCAGCCCGAGGGGAGCGCGCATGAGCACCATCGCGGGAACGCGCCGCTTCGCCCCGATCAGCCCGGCGAGCCCGAGGAGGGCGCAGCCGAGGACGGCCCCCACCAGGATCGCCAACAGCCCCTTCCGCAGGCCGAGGCCGGCGAGATACGTGCCCGCCACGAGCACGAGTAGGCTGATGCCGAGGTTTCCCCAAAGGAGCAGCAGGTCGAGGAGCGAGAGCGTCCGCAGGCGCTCCGGAACCGGCGTCACTCCCCAGGTGCGTTCGCCCTCGATGCGCGCTCCCTTCGCTGGCATTACCCAGATCAGGTTCGGCGGGTCAGGGCTCTCGAGCCCAATCTCAGCCGCTAGGAAGCGGCCCCCCGGTCTTACGCGCTGAGTGTACCCGCGAGAATCTCTTCGATTCGATTCGCTGCACGGCCCAGACTGTCCTCGTCGAAGAGGTAGGGAACCGCGTTGGCGACCTCGTGAGCCGGCCCGTCGAGCGAGTCGGAGCCCATCGCCCCGTTCAGGGCGTAGCGGATCGGAATCTCGTGCGTGACGATCAAGAAGTTGTCGAACGGCTGGGTGAGGAGCTCTCGAAAGGCCTCGACGTAGCGGCTCGCCGCGTCGTCGAGGCTCTCCCCGCCCGGAAACGCGCTGCTCCGCGAGTGCGAGTGCTTCCAGGCGCGATAGACCTCGAGCGACACGCCTTCGAGCTCCCCGATGTCGATGTCGTCGAGCAGCGGCTCCGCCGTCATCGGGATGTTGCGGCCGGCAAGTGCAAGCTCGGCCGTCAGCCTCGTCCGGGGGAAGCGGGTATGGATGCAGGCGTCGAACGGAACGTTCGCGACCTCGAGCCCGAGACGGTGAGCCTGGGCCTCCCCTTCCTCGGTGAGCGGGACGTCGACATCAGGATCGCCGTTCACGCGGCGCTCGATGTTCAGGGCAGACTCGGCGTGCCGGACGAAAACGAACAGGCGCATGCCCGAACGCTACCCACCTAGATCACAAATGCCTCCTCGCGGGGCTCGCCGCGGTCGAAGCGGGAGGCAGAGAACGCAGACAGATCGAGGGTTGGGCGGGCGCCGATCACCCGCTCCGCAAGATGCTCTCCGACGGCCGGGCTCTGCTGGAACCCGTGACCGGAAAAGCCGGTCGCGTAGAGGAAGCGGGACGGCTCGGTCGCCTCCCCGACGAGCGCGTTGTGGTCGGGGCTCATCTCGTAGTAGCCCCACCACGAGGATTGGATGGGCAGTTCGCTCAACATCGGGAGCCGCCGTGTCCCCTGGGTCGCGACCCCTTCGATCGTCGGCTCGCGGCCGCCGAAGACGAGGCCCGGCCCCTCGCGGTGGAAGTAGAAGCCGGTCGAGAAGTCCACCGTCAGCGGCAGCACCTCGGGCAGGCCGGGAGCTTCGGGGGTGTAGTGCATCCAGCGCACCTCGCCCTCGACGGGGATGTCCATCCCGATCAAAGCCGCGACGTCCTTCGACCAGACACCGGCCGTGCAGACCACGGTGTCGGTCTTGATCCGCCCCTCGCTCGTGTCCACGCCGAGGATCTTGTTCCCGAGCACGGGGATCCGCGTTACCTCCACTCCCTGTCTGATGCGGACGCCGCGCTCGGCCGCCGCCGCGGCATAGCCCCGAACGACGGCCTCCGGCGTCGCCGACCCGTCCCGTGGGCAGTACGTCGCTCCGCGCAGGCCTTCCGTGTTGAGCTGCGGGACGAGTTCGAGGACCTCGTCGAGCGTCAGCTCGGTGGAAAGGACGCCGAGCGAGCCCTGGAGCCCCACCGCCTCGCGAAACTGGCGCACCTGGTCGTCGGAGTCGAGCAGAAAGAGGTAGCCGGTCTCGCGGAAGTCGATGTCTACTCCGACCCGCTCCTCGAAGTTGCGGAACTCGAGGAGCGAAAGGAGCGCGATCCGGATGTTGAGCTCGTCTGCGAACTGGGCCCGGATGCCGCCGGCCGACTTGCTCGTCGAGCCGCTGCCCAGGGTCGCGCGCTCGCAGAGGACGACGTCGGTGACGCCGAGCTGAGCAAGGTGGTAGGCGGTGCTGGCGCCCATCGCGCCGCCGCCGATGATGACGACCTGAGCCGAGTCTCCTGGCATGGGTAATTTTCCGCGAGGCTATACCCCTTGTCGGCCGGTTTGGGGCGGAACCTGATTGACCTCGACAGGGCCGCGGCGCGAAAGTGACGGTGTGGAAGGAAGAGTCGCTCTCGTGACGGGCGCCGGCCGAGGCATCGGTCGCGTGACGGCGCTCGCATTGGCCGCCCGGGGCGCGCGCGTGTTCGGGGTCTCGCGCACCGAAGCCGAGCTGGCCGCGCTCGCAGACGAGGCGTCGGTGGAGGTCTTCGCCGAGTCCGTCGCGACGGCCGCAGGATGCGAGCGCATCGTTGAGGAGGCGCGCAGGCGCCTTGGGCCCATCGAGATCCTCGTCCTGAACGCCGGTCTGGGCTCCGGGCACGAACGTGCAATCTGGGAGCAGGACCCGGCCGTGTGGCGCGAAACCATGAACGTGAACCTCGACGGCCCCTTCTTTCTCACGCGGCTCGCCTCGCGGGACATGAAGGAGAGCGGCTGGGGGCGCATCGTGATGGTGAGCTCGACCTCCGGCGAGGTCGGCGCGGCGCGAATGTCCGCCTACACGGCCTCGAAGCACGGTCTCATGGGCCTCATGCGCGCGGTCGCGCACGACGTCGCCCCGTTCGGAATCACGTGCAACGCTGTCCTTCCAGGCTGGGTGCGCACGGAGATGGCCGACCGCTCGGCGGAGCTCGTGGCCGAGCGCCGCGGGGTGACGGTGGAGGAAGTCTGGGCGGAGCGCGCGGCCGCTTACCCTGCCAACCGCGTCGTCGCGCCGGAGGAGGTGGCGGCGACGATCGCTTTTCTCGCCAGCGAGGAGGCGAGCGGGATCAACGCCGAGGGCATCACGGTCGCCCTGGGCGGAGCCTGGTGATGCGGCGTCTCCTTCCGCTCGTCAGCGCGATCGTCCTGATCGAGACGACGTTCTTCTCCGCGCTCGCGCCGCTTCTCCCCGACTATGCCGATGCGCTGGGGCTGTCGCAGCTCCGAGCAGGGATCCTCAGCGGGGCCTATGCGGCCGGAGGCCTGGCCGCCGCGCTGCCGGCGGGAATGCTCGCCTCCCGCCTTGGTGTGCGCCCGACCGTGCTGCTCGGACTGGTGACGATGGCCGGCACGACGGTCACGTTCGGCTTCGCAGACAGCGAGGCGGTGCTCGACGCCGCCCGCTTCGGACAGGGGGCCGGGAGCGCGCTGGCCGGGGCGGGGGCGCTCAGCTGGCTCGTGGCCGCCGCGCCCCGCGAGCGGCGCGGCGAGGTGATCGGAATCGCCATGGGGGCCGCCGTCACTGGAGCCCTCCTCGGCCCACTGCTCGGCGCCGGCGCAGCCCACTTCGGGACGGAAGCCGCGTTCACGTCCGTCGCCGCCCTCGCGTGCCTCCTCGGCTTGTGGGCAGCGGCGACACCTGCCCCTCCTCCCTCCGGCCAGCCGCTCCGGCTCCTCCTGGGCGCGATGCGTGACACTCGCGTCGTCGCGGGCGTGTGGCTCGTGGCGCTGCCGGCGATCCTGCTCGGCGTGATCACGGTTCTGGGTCCGCTCAGCCTCGACGACCAAGGCTGGGGCGCCACCGGCATCGCTGCTGTCTTTCTGCTCGCAGCCGGAATCGAGGCCGGCGTGTCGCCGCTCCTCGGGCGCTGGTCGGACCGGCGCGGACGACTCGCACCGGTGCGAGCGGCCCTGCTCTCCTCGGCGGCGATCTCGCTTCTCATTCCCTGGATCACCGGGCGATGGGCGGTGTGGAGCATCGTGCTCGTCGCGAGCGTCGTCTACGGCTGGCTCTGGGTGCCCGGAACAGCGCTCATCTCGGACGGGGCGGAGGCCTCCGGTCTCGACCAGGCCCTCGCCTTTACTCTGTTTAACATGGCGTGGGCCCCCGGCAACGTGATCGGCGCCATCATGTCGGGAGCGATCGCCGATGCGGGCGGCGACGGGCCGGCCTACCTATTCGTCGCGGCGCTGTGCCTCGCGACCTATGCGGTGCTTCGCCATCGCCGTGTCGTGGTGGTCGCGGCGGCGCTCATCGCGGTCCTCGTGGTAACCGGCTGCGGCGGCGGGGCGCAACAGAGCGCCGGAGGAAGCGAGCCGTCTCCCGCGGTTACGAGCTCGCTCCTCCCCGACCTCTCGAGCCGGGCGCGCGAGCTCGACAGGGGCACACTCGCCAAGGATGCCTTCGATCCCGAGAGTCTCGCCTCGTTGCTCGCGGATGCCGGCTATGTCGGCGGCAGCGAGCGGGAGTTCTCCGGGCGCACGGAGATCTTCGACCACGTGGTCGTTCGCACCCTCGACTTCGGCGACGGTAGCGGTGCCGAGACCTACCTCGGCTGGCTCGAGGAGCACGCCGACGAAGTACTGGGGCCGGTTCTCGCACGGTCGCCGCTCGATCTGGGCGAAGCGGGCTTCCTCCGGGAGCTCGACCGTTGCGTGTCCTGCCACGCGCAGCAGCCGACCCTGCTCGCAGGCTGGCGCGAGGGAAGCCGTGTGTTCACCCTGCTCGCGGCCGGGGCCGGCGTCGATCCGGGCAGCCTCGAGGCTCTCGCGCACCGCGTCGACGACGCCGTAGGATGATCCGGTGAGCAGGGTCGTCTCCGAGCCGTTCGCCCTCACCGACGAGCAGCGCGAGATCCAGGCGCTCTGCCGCGAGTTCGCGCAGCGAGAGATTCGCCCGATCTCGCAGGAGGTTGACGAAGCGGACACCGAGATGCCCTGGGAGGTCTGGTACAAGGCGGCCCAGATCGGGCTGACCTCCTTCATGCTCCCGGAGGAGTACGGGGGCGGCGGGATGACCGATTGCCTCACCGGCTGCATCGTGCAGGAGGAGCTCTGCTGGGGCTGCTCCGGGATCGGCAATCTCGTCACCTCGGGCGGGTTCTTCGCCGAGCCGCTGCTCGCGCTTGGAAACGACGAGCAGAAGCGGCGCTGGGTCGGGCCCCTGACCGGCGACCGGCCTGTGCTCACCGCGCTCGCGACGACGGAGCCCGGGTCGGGCTCGGACGCCGCCTCCATCCAGACGGCCGCGACGCGCTCGGAGGGCGGTTACGTCCTCCGCGGCCAGAAGAGCTGGATCTCGAACGGCGGCATCGCCGACTTCTACGTCGTCTTCGCCACGGTCGCTCCAGGGACGAGGTCGAAGGGCGTGACCGCCTTCCTCGTCGAGAAGGGAGACGCAGGTGTCTCGTTTGGCGCCCCGATGAAGAAGATGGGGCAGCGGGCGATCCTCAACGCGGAGATGTTCCTCGAGGACGTCGCATTTCCCGAGGATCGCCGGCTCGGCGACGAGGGGCAGGGCTTCTACGGCCTCATGCACACCTTCGACCGCTCGCGCGTGACCCTCGGAGCGGCGGCGACCGGGCTCGCCCGCGCCGCTCTCGAGTACGCCGTCGACTATTCGAAGTCCCGCGAGCAGTTTGGGAAGCCGATCGCCGAGCATCAGGCCGTGGCGTTCCGCCTCGCGGACATGGCGACTCGGATCGACGCCTCGCGCCTCCTCGTCTGGCGCGCTGCGGCCAAGCTCGACGCCGGCGAGCCTGCGGCGCTCGAGGCCGCGATGGCAAAGCTGTTCGCCTCCGAGACCGCGATGTGGTGCACGTGGGCGGCCGTGCAGACGCTCGGGGGCTGGGGGTACTCCCGCGAATACCCGGTCGAGAAGTGGATGCGCGACGCCAAGCTCGAGGAGATCGAGGAAGGCACCTCCGATATCCAGCGTCTGATCATCTCCCGGCGGCTGCTCGAATCACGTTGACGCGGGATCTTCGCCCGCTCTTCGACCCCCGCTCGGTTGCGATCCTCGGCGCGTCCAACGATCCAGCCAAATGGGGTCACTGGCTCGCGCGCGGCGGGCTCAAGGGCGAGCACCGCCGCGCCGTCTACCTCGTGAACCGAAACGGCGGCGAGATCCTGGGCCGCGAGGCCTACCGCTCGCTGTCCGAGCTTCCGGAGCCCCCCGAGCTCGTGGTCGTGTCCGTCCCGCAGGAGGGATTCGAGGCTGCCGTCGCGGATTCGCTCGCCGCAGGCGCGAAGGCGCTCGTCGGGATCAGCGCGGGGCTAGGCGAGTCCGGCGCGGACGGGCGCGCCAGGGAGGAGGCGATCGTCGCTTCGCTGCGCTCCGCGGGCGCCGTCTTGCTCGGGCCGAACTGCCTGGGGGTCTTCGATGCGGCCGCCGAGCTCGAGCTCGCGTCGAACGAGATCCCTCCCGGGTCGATCGGCCTCATCTCGCAGAGTGGCAACCTGGCCCTCGAGCTCGGGCTCCTCGCCCAGGACGCGGGGCTCGGCTTCTCCCGTTTCGCCTCGCTCGGCAACCAGGCCGACCTCGACGTCGTCGAGCTGGTGACGGATTTCGCAGGCCATGAGCCGACTCGGGTCATCGCGCTCTACCTCGAGGACTACCGCGACGGCCGCGCATTCGCCCGCGCCGCGCACGGGGCCGTCGAGAGCGGGAAGCCTGTCATCCTCCTGCCCGCCGGGACGACCGCGGCCTCTGCGCGCGCGGCCCTGTCCCATACGGGCGCGCTCGTGAGCGATCTCCGCGCAGTCGACGCAGCCTGCCGCGCCGCGGGGATCGTGCGCGTCTCGACGCCGAAGGAGCTCGTCGACGCCGCTCAGGCCTTCACCTCGCGCAGCGCCCCGCAGGGACGCCGCCTGGCCGTCGTCGCGGACGGAGGCGGCCACGGCGTCATCGCGGCAGACGTCGCCGCCGCGTACGGGTTCGACCTCGTCGCGTTGTCCGAGGGGCTTGCAGGCCGTCTCGCCGAGACGCTCCCACCGACCGCGACCACGGGAAACCCGGTCGACCTGGCGGGCGGCGGGGAGCAGGACTTCTGGAACTACGCCAACGTCGCCCAGGGTCTACTCGCGTCCGGAGAGGTGGACGCCGTGCTTCAGACCGGCTACTTCGGTGGCTACAGCCAGTACACGGAGGAGTTCCGCGATCGCGAAGTCGAGGTCGCCCGGGCGCTGGCGGAGGCGGCCGGCGAGGCCGCCCGCCCGCTCGTCGTCCACACCATGTACTCGACGGGAGCGACTGCCGACGCCCTGCGCGAGGGCGGCGTGCCCGTCTACCGGGAGATCGAGGCGGCCGTCCGCGCCCTCGAGATCCTCGCCGGTCGCGCAGAAACACAACCAACGGGCGTACCGGACCTTCCGGCAGAAGGGACGAGCGCCCCCTGGAGTGGGGACTACTGGGCCGCCCGCGAGCTGCTCGGCTCGGCCGGCATCGACTTCCCCGCGGCCAGCCGTGTGCAGACCGCGACCGAGGCTCGCGCGGCCGCGGCTGACCTCGGTTTTCCCGTGGCGGTCAAGGCCCTCGGGCTCCTGCACAAGTCCGATGCCGGCGGCGTCGCGCTCGGGATCGCAGACGAGGAGGCGCTCGAGGAGGCGTTGTCGAGGATGGCAACATTGTCGAGCGAAGAGTACTCGGTGGAGCGGATGGCCCCGACGGCCGGCGGTGTCGAGTTGATCGTCGGGTCCCGCCGGGATCATCGCTTCGGTCCCATCGTCCTCGTCGGCCTGGGAGGGGTGTACGCCGAGCTCCTGGACGACACGGCGGTCGCGCTTGCCCCGGTCAACGAGGGAGCCGCCCGAGAGCTCCTGCTCTCGCTGCGCGGCTCTCCACTCCTCACGGGAGCCCGCGGCCGCCCACCTATCGACCTCGGAGCGGCCGCGCGGGCGGTCGCCGCTCTCTCCGAGCTAGCCGCTGCGCGTCCCGATCTCGCGGAGATCGAGGTCAACCCGCTGCTCGTGACCCCCTCCGGCGCGCTCGGTCTCGATGCGCGGGTCGTGACGGGGGAGAATGCCGCCGACGATGCTCGCTGACGGAACCTTCGCCGGCAAGGTCGCCCTCGTGACGGGCGGGGGGAGCGGTCTCGGGCGGGCATTCGCCCTCGAGTTCGCCCGCCTCGGCGCCGGGGTCGCAGTGGCGGGCCGCCGTCCGGAGCCCCTCGATGAGACCGTGGCCCTCATCGCGGAGAAGGGCGGCGATGCGCTCGCCCAGCCGACCGACGTCCGCGACCCCGAGCAGGTGGATGCTCTCGTCGCGGCGACGGTCGAGCGGTTCGGCCGGGTCGACGTCCTCGTCAACAACGCGGCCGGCAACTTCGTCGTCAAGGCCGAAGACCTCTCACCGAACGGCTGGCGCGCGGTCGTCTCGATCGTTCTCGACGGCAGCTTCCTCTGCGCGCGCGCGGCGGGCAGGCAGATGATCGAGCAGGGCGAGGGTGGAGCGATCCTGAGCGTGATCGCGAGCTACGCGTGGACGGGAGGGCCGGGGACGATTCACTCGGCCGCTGCGAAGGCAGGGATCGTCGCGATGACCCGCACGCTGGCCGTCGAATGGGCGCCGCACCGGATCCGAGCCAACTGCATTTGCCCGGGCCCGGCCGACACCGAGGGCGCCGGCGCGGCTCTCTGGCCGAGCGAGGATGACCGCAAGCGCGTTGCCGCCACCGTCCCCGCGGGCCGGCTGGCGACCCCGGAGGAGGTCGCCTGGTGGGCCGCAGCCCTCTGCTCGCCCTACGCCGACTACATCACGGGCGAGACGCTCACGATCGACGGCGGCCACTGGCTCGAGCAGGACTCCTACCTGCCGGCGCTCGGCAAGGCCCCCCGACCCTAGCGGCCGCCGACCGGCCGGCGGCCACCCCTCCGCCCACTGACCCGAAAGGACGCGGCGGGGTCTGACCCCAGCGTGACCTTTCCAGACGGGCGAGTTGCGCGCTTTCCGTGACACGTGCAGCGCGCGGAAGCGAGAAGGCACGCGAAAACGCGAACGGCAGGCCGGCCGTTATGGACATGCCGGGGTCTGACCCCGGATGATGGCGCGCCCCAATCGGAACCGTTTCTCAGTCGGCTGGGGCCGGCAGGACGCGGAGCGCGTCGGCGGGGAGGTGCAGCTGCACGGGCGTCCCCTGATCGAACGGTATTGCCGCGCCGGTGTTCTGGACGAGCGCCTGCAGGGTCTCGCCCGTTGCGGCCCGCACCATGATCTGCACGGCCGAGCCCACGTACACGAGCCGCTCGACCATTCCGGGAAGGCGGTTCGGTCCTTCAGGCGCCCCGTGCTCTTCGAGCTCGACGCGCTCGGGGCGAACGACGATCTTGGCGGCGCCCATCACGGCGGTGTCGCTGCCGCGCGTCTCGAGCTCGAATCCATCCACGGCCACCCGGCAGCCGTCTGCCGCCGCGCTCACGACCTGCGCGTCCATGAGGTTCGAGACGCCGAGGAAGTCCGCCACGAACAACGTCTCCGGGTCCTCGTACACGTCCCGTGGCGCGCCGATCTGCTCGATCTGACCCCCGTTCATGACCGCGAGCCGGTCGGACATCGTCAGCGCCTCCTCCTGGTCGTGCGTGACGTAGAGGAACGTGATCCCGACCTCCTGCTGCAGCGCCTTCAGCTCGATCTGCAGCGCCTTGCGGAGCTTGGCGTCGAGCGCGCCCAGGGGCTCGTCCAGGAGGAGGACAGCCGGGTTGAGGACGAGCGCGCGGGCCAGGGCGACCCGCTGCTGCTGGCCGCCCGAGAGCTGGGAGGACTTGCGCTTCTCGTACCCGCCCAGCTGCACGAGCTCGAGCGCCTCGCCGACCCGCTGCTTGACCTCGTCCTTCGGGCGCTTGGTGCGCCGGAGGCCGAACGCGATGTTGTCGAAGACGTTGAGATGCGGGAAGAGGGCGTAGTTCTGGAAGACGGTGTTGACGCTTCGCTGGTGGGGAGGGGTGTAAGCGACGTCGGTGCCGTCGAGCAGGATCTGACCCGAGGTCGGCTGCTCGAAGCCGGCGATCATGCGGAGCGTCGTCGTCTTTCCGCACCCCGAAGGGCCGAGCAGGGAGAAGAACTCCCCCGCGGGAACGTCCAGGTTGATGCCGTCCACGGCCGTGACGTCTGCGAACTCCTTCGTCAGCGTGACGAGCTCGATCTCGCCGCGGGCCACGGTTTCCACCTTAGAGCCCCAGCGCTCCGAGGTCGTCGGTCTTCTGTCCCCGCTCGTCGCGGGTGAAGGCGCGCCAGGTAAGGAAGCCGAGCGTGACCGAGAGCAGCGTCACGATCATCATGATCGTCGCGATCGCGTTGACGGACGGCAGGGGAGCGGCCCGGGTGGCGCTGTAGATCCGAATCGGAACCGTGTCGGTCCCCCCGCCGCTCGAGAGCCAGGAGCTGATGACGAAGTCGTCCGCCGAGATCGCGAAGACGACGGCGGCGGACGCGACGATCGCCGGCGTCAGGAGCGGCAGGAGCACCCGGGTGAGCGCGACCGCAGGCGAAGCCCCGAGGTCGGCGGCGGCTTCCTCGTACTGCCTCCCGATCGAGAACAGGCGCCCGCGGACGATCACGACCACGTACGAGATCGAGAAGGTCACGTGGCCGAGGAGCTGGGCAAACGTGCCCGTCCCGACGATCGTGAAGACCTGCGTGAAGATGAGCAGGAGCGAGACGCCCATGACGATCTCGGGCGTGACGAGCGGGAAGAGCATGATGAAGTTGGAGGTTCCAGCTCCGCGGCCGTGCCAGCGTGCAAGGCCGAGCGCCAGGAGCACGCCGATCGGTACCGCGACGATGACGTCGGCACCGGCGAGCTTGAAGCTCTGGACGAGGGCGTGGCGCAGCGTCGGATCGTGCCACACGGAGTCGACCGGGTCGCCCCAGTACCAGCGGGTCGAGAACCCCTGCCAGATCGTCCTCGACCGCGTCGCGTTGAACGAGAACTGCACCGCGATCAGGACCGGGACGATCGACCAGAGGACGTACGCCCAGGTGACGACGACGAGAAAGCGCGGACGTCCCCACGGGTTCCGCAGCCAACCACGCGCCCGGGTCAAAGGCGAGAACTGCGCCGCGCGCCGATTCTCGGCCATCGTCGTCACACCGCACCCACCGCTCCGACCGCTCGTTGCGCGCGGTGGATCGTCCACATGTAGTACGCCATCAGGCCAGTGAGGAAGACCGCGAGGAGGATGGTGATCGCGGCGCCGATCGTCGGCTGCGGCCCGCCGTGGAAGTAGAGGTCGATCTGGTTCCCGATCATCGAGGTCGTGGGCGTCGGGGAGACGATGTTCGGGGTGTAGTAATCGCCGAACATCGGCAGCGTGATCAAGACCGAGCCGCCGAGGATCCCCGTCTTCGAGAGCGGAAGCGTGACGTGCCGGAAGGCGCTCCACGGGCTCGCGCCGAGATCGCGTGCCGCCTCGAGGTGGCTGCGGTCGATCCGGTCGAGCGAGGCGAACAGAGGGAGGATGAAATACGGGATGTAGCCGTAGACGAGCGCGAAGACGACTGTCGAAGAGTGGCCGCCGAGCCAGTCATGCGGCCGGCTGAGGACGTGCGTGAAGGTCAGGAAGCGATTGACGTACCCCTCCGGCTGGAGCAGGTTGACCCAGGCCAGCATCCGCATCATGTAGCTGATCCAGAGGGGCAGGACGATCAGGACGAGGAGGATTCCCTTCCACCGTCCGGCGTGGCGCGCGACGTAGTACGCGACCGGGTAGCCGATCAGGAGGGAGAGCGCGAGGGAGGCGGCCACGTATTCGAGCGTCCGGATCGCGACGCCGTAGAACGACCCACCGGGAGCGAGCCGGTGGAGAACCTCGACGATCCAGCCGACGTTCCAGTCGATCGGGTTCCAGGCCGGCACCGGCTTCAGCAGGGTGACCGGGTCGACCGACCCTAGCGCGACCGCGAGCACCGCGTAGAACGGCACGACGAAGAGGACGATCAGCCAGAGGATGCCCGGGAACGCGAAGCTCGGCCAGAGCCAGCGGCGGTACACGCTCGGTCTAGCTTCCGCCTGCCAGGAAGTCGGAGTAGCCGTCCTCCCAGAGCTGCTGCCCGCGTGCGGTGAGCGTCATCTCCTGGAGCGAGTCGGGGCCGAAGTCGTCGTTCGTGAGCACGCTGTTCGCGAGGTTCTCCGGTACGACGCCGTCCTTGACGAGCGCGGCCGGGTCGATCTCGTTGAGCGGCGGCTGGTAGCCGTTGAAGTCGACGAAGTTCGTGTACGCGACGCCGTTGTCGAGCAGGTAGTTCAGGAACAGGTGCGCGAGCACGGGCTTCTTCGTCGTCGTGCAGATCGAGAAGCAGTCGTTCTGGATCGGCACCTTGCCCTTCTCGGCCTTCCAGTACGAGAGCACGGATCCGGGCGTGCCCTTGGGCAGGTAGTAGATGTAACCCGCGATCATGTCGCCCGTCCAGGCCTGGTTGAGCCAGCTCGTGCCCTCGGGCACGGCCTGGTACTGGACGTCGCCGACCTTGATGTTGCAGACGCCGTAGAGCTCCTTCAGGTCGGCGATCGCCTGGTCGATCAGCTTCGGGTCCTCGGTGTTGATGTCCGTGATCCCCTTGCGCAGGAGCGCCATCGCGATCGTCTCGCGCGGCTCGCTGAGGAGGGCGACCTTCCCCTTGTAGGCCTGGGACTCCCAGAAGATGTCCCACGGCTGGGGCATCGAGGCGATGTCCTCGCTCACCTTGTCGTTGCGCCAGGCGATGCCCGTCGCGTACGTGGTGTACGGAACCGTGTAGCGCGACTCTCCGTCGTAGAACGGGCTCACGAGCTCTGGCCAGACGTTCGCCTGCAGATTCGGGATGTAGTCGAGGTTGAGGGGCTTGATCAGCTTGCTCGCGACGGCGAGGTCGAGGTTGTCGGGCGTCATCTCCATGACGTCGGGCTGCACCGCTCCCGAGGCAAGCCGGCGGATCCCCGAGGAGATGTTGTCGAAGGCCGTGTACTGGACGTCCACCTTGTACTTCTTGCCGAAGTCCTTGAGGAGCTTCTTGTAGAAGTAGTCGGGGTAGTTGAAGATCGTGAAGGTCCCGCCCGTCTCGGGCTCGAGCCCGGACGCGATCGGGTCCTCCCAGCGGGGGAGCGTGACGCGCTTGTCGGGCCGCGCAAGGGGAAGGCCCCCCGGGCCGAGCGGCTCGCCTGTCGTGCTCGTCGGCGCCGCCACGGTGGTCGAGCTGCTGCACGCTGCGAGCAGTCCGCCCGCGCCTGACATCACGGTGGCTGCGCCGGCGGCGCGGAGCAGGAACTCGCGCCGGCTGAGGTCGTCGGGCCTTTCCTTGGGATGCATCGTCATCGGAACCCCCTCGACCGGATCTCTTCGGACAAGCGGCGGAGCCCAGCGTCTCACGGACCGCGCGCGCCTTTCAAGTTGCTTCGGCGGCGGCTAGGCGAGGTAGCGGTAGATCAGGCCCTGGTAGTGCTGGATCAGATGCTCGCTCGACGGCAGCAGCCGGCCGTGCTCGACCATCCCGGACTCGAGGCCCGCGTGCACCGACTCGACGAGCCCGTTGTCCTCCTGCCCGACCTGCTCGTTGAAGGCGATCATCTCGGCGATCGTGTCGTCTGCAACGTCCTCGCCGAAGAAGTAGTCGTAGATGCCGAGCGTACGGCGCTCGTCGATGGGGATCCAGGCGCCGCCGAGCATGTTCGGCGGCCCGGGGATGATGTCGATCGTGAAGTTCGGGAACATGAAGATCGACGTGCTCCGGGCAATCTCGCCCGTCGCGTCGTAGGGCGCCGACTTCCTACCTTCGAGGACGGAGGCGCGGACTGGCCCCGTCTGCGTCGAGACGTAGCCGGCGGAGGCGAGCGCGTAGGCGTCGGGGTCGACGTCGATCACCGACGAGAAGCCGGGGTGGGCGACCGGGCAGTGGTAGCACTCGAGGTAGTTCTCGACGGCGATCTTCCAGTTCGCCTCGATCACGTACTCGCCGCGGTGGTGGAAGCGGAGGCCGCCCAGATCGATCCCCGTCTCGGCGACGGTGTCGGGCAGGACGCCGAGCGTCTCTTCGAGCGAGTCCGCCTTCGGATCGGCGTTCACGAACACGAACGGCCCCCAGGTGCCCACCTGAACCGGGAGGAGCGAGTAGTTGTCGGCGTCGAACCCGGGCTCGCGCTCGGAGCGGGGCGCCTTCAGGAGGCAGCCGTCGAGCCCGTAGGTCCAGGCGTGGTACGGGCACTGCATGGTCTCCCGGTGCCCGGCTCCCTGCATGACGACGTGCCCGCGGTGGCGGCACACGTTGACGAAGCCGTTCAGCTGCCCTTCCTGGTCGCGAACGAGGACGACCGGGATGTGCCCGGCCCGCGTCGCGAAGTAGTCGCCCGGCTCGGCGACCTGGTGGACGACGCAGGCGTACTGCCAGGTGTGCTTGAAGACGCGTTCGCGCTCGAGGGCGAGGATGGCCGAATCAGAATACCAGCCCGCCGGCAGGGTGTATCCGGCCTCGAGTTTTTCCTGAATCTCTGCGCGCACGTCCCTCAGAGCATAACCCGCGGCCTCGCCCGGGAGTTACTCGGGATCCCAGTCGGGCTCGTACGGCTTGCCCGCGACGCCTCCGATCATGAGGACGGTCGTCGGGGTCTCGAGCGCGATTCCCTCGCGCTGCACCTCGGGCGAAAGGTAGAGGAGCTCGCCCGGGCCGAGCTCGACGGCCTCGCCGTCGCACACGAAGCGCGCCCGCCCGCGGACGACGGCGTAGAGCTCCTCCTGGCCGCCGAACGAGACCTCGTCGTGCGGGACGACGAGCAGCTCGCCCGTCGCGCCCTCGCAGGCGTTGACGCCGAAGCCGCCGATCCCGAAGTGCTCGCGCACGGAGTGCCAGCGGGAGGCGTAGCCGGGCTCGTCCGTCCACTCCGTCCAGTACGCGGGGTCGCTCGTCTGCGGGGTGGCCGCGATGTCGGCGACGCGCGCGTGTCGCCAGGACTCAGCCGACATACGGTTCCGCGCCGCGCTTGAGGAGGCCACGGGCGATGATGAGCCTCTGGATTTCGCTTGTTCCCTCCCAAATCCGGTCGACACGAACCTCCCGCCAGAGGCGGGCGACGGGGTTCTCCGTCATGTAGCCGCGCCCGCCGAGGATCTGGAGCGAGCGGTCGACGATGCGGCCGGCGGCCTCGGAGGCGAAGAGCTTCGCGATCGCCACCTTCCCGTGCACGACCTTGCGGTCCTCCGCCGTGTCGAAGGCGTGGGCGGCGTGGTAGGTGAGGAGCCTGGCCGCCAGGAGGTCGGCCAGCGAGTCGGCGAGCTGGAAGGAGACGCCCTGGTGCTCGGCGATCGGGCTGCCGAAGGCCTCGCGCTCGAGCGCCCAGTCCCGGGCGATCCCGAGCGCGCGCTCGGACGCGCCACAGCAGCGGGCCGCGATGAAGAGTCGCTCGACGAGGAACCATTCCTTGGCGCCTTCGTTCCCTCCCGCCGGGACGCGGTTGGCGTCCGGCACCCGGCAGTCGCGGAGGACGAGCTCGGGGTGGTGATCGAGGTAGGGATCGTGCAGGAAGCCCGGGACGCGCTTGAGCTCGAGGCCCGGAGTCTTCGGCTCGACGATGAAGAGTGTCTGCTCGCCGTCGGCGACGGCCAGGACGATGTAGAAGCCCGGGTCGCCCTCGCTCGTGACGAACCACTTCTCCCCGTTCAGGACCCACTCGTCCCCATCCCGGACCGCGGTGGCCGCGAGGGCGCTGACGTCCGAGCCCGCACCCGGCTCGGTCACCGCCCAGGCCTCGCGATGGTCGCCGCGCAGGATGGGAGCGACCCAGCGCTCGCGCTGCTCCGGCGTGAGGATCTCCCAGAGCTCCGCCGGCCCGCGGTCGACGACGGCGAAGCCGAGGCCGTTGGTCGCCTTGCCGGACTCTTCCTCGAGCGCCACCTGCCCGAGCATCGGGAGCCCGGCCCCGCCCGCCTCCTGCGGCATGTTCAGCATCGAGAAGCCTGCCGCGCGCGCCTTCCTGCGCACGTCGTCGACGGCCGCGTAGTCGATCTTCCCGGCCGCGGCAATGCGCTCCTCAAGAGGGAAGACCTCCGCTTCGACGAAGCGGGCGACGCGCTCCTTGAGCTCGGCGATCTCGGCTGGCAGCTCAGGGACGATCATGCAGTTTCCCCGCAGAACCGGAGGGCGGCAACCGCGATCCCCTGGGAGCACGCGACGAGGTCTTCGACGGGAACGTGCTCGTCGATCGTGTGGGCGATGCGGATGTCGCCCGGCCCGAACGCAACGGAGGGCGTGTCCGCGTAGAGGGTGAACGTCGCGCCGTCGTACCAGGAGTCGAGGCCTGCCGGCTTCCCGGGGCGCCCGACGTCGGCCGTGGCGGCCAGGGTCGTCTGCACGATGGCCTCGTCCAGGTCGATCTCCATGGCCGGCACGCCGGTCGAGAAGCCGACCTCGGGCGGGTTCTCCGCGAGCCAAGGGTCGGCGGCCGCGGAGCGGAGCAGCCACGCTCGCACCTCCTCCTTGAGCTCGGCCGGCCAGCCTTCCGCGTCGGCCTGCGCCGGCACGTACATCAGGTCGCAGGTGAACCTGCACGACGCGGGATACGTGACGGCCCACTCCCCGGCGGAGATGACCGTCGGGACGATGCTCGACGGCGCCAGGTAAGGGTGCTGCGCGTCGGTGCGCCCGCGCCACTCGTCACCGAGCCGGCGAACGCCTTCGAGAACGACCATCGCCTTCTCGATCGCGTTGACGGCGCCGCCCTCGCGCCAGTGAGGCTGCGCGACCTCCGCGTGGCCAGGGCGCCCGGGCACGGTCACCTCGGTGTACATCCCCCCGCGGCACGCCACCCAGACGTCGAAGCCGGTCGGCTCCGGGACGATCCCGCCGTCGGCGCGGACGCCGTGCGCGACGCACGCCATGCTGCCGGCGCCGGAGGACTCCTCGTCGGTGTTGGTGTTCACGAGCAGGTCGCCGGCCAGCCGGATCCCGAGAGCGGCGAGCGTTTCGGCGGCGAAGACCATCGCCGCCACGCCGCCCTTCATGTCGCACGACCCTCGTCCGTAGAGCTGGCCGTCGCGCACCTCGGCGCGAAGCGGGTCGCTCGTCCAGCGGTCGCGCGGCTCGTAGGAGACCGCGTCGATGTGGCCGTTCAGGAGGAGGCTCCGCCCGCCGCCGCCGGGGAAGCGGGCCAGGAGCTGCGGGCGGCCTTCGAAGTCGAGCTCGGGCGGGATCAAGGGCCTTCCGGCGAGCTCCCCGGCCTCAGGCTCCCAGACGTCGACCTCTGCCCCGGCGGCGCGCAGGCGCCCGGCCAGGAAGTCTTGGAGGGCCGCTTCGTCGCGGGCGGCGTCGCCGGGATTGCGGGCGGTCGTGTCGAAGGCGACGAGGTCGCCGGCGAGCGCAACGAGATCGTCCACTCGCTCGGCGATCGCATCGGCGACCCGCTGTTCGGTTTCGTTCAACGTCACGGGAGCGTGATCTTGACGTGTGAACCAGGGCCAGGTAAACCCGGTTCGGTGGACACAGTCACAATCGCTTGTGCCCAGCTCGCCCCCGTCGTGGGGGACGGCGAGGGAAATCGCCGGCTCACCCGCGAGGCGGTCCGCGAAGCTGTGGCCGCAGGCGCCCGGCTCGTTGTGCTCCCCGAGCTCGCCACCTCTGGCTACGTCTTCGAATCGGCGGACGAAGCGCGCTCCCTGGCCCAGCCTCCGGACGGCCCCGCTCTCAGGGACTGGGCCGAAGCGGCCGCAGCAGGGGACGCGATCGTGATCGGCGGCTTCGCCGAGCTGGGCGACGACGGGGCGGTCTACAACTCTGCGGCGGTCGTGGGGCCGGGCGGCACGACCGCTGTCTACCGCAAGGCACATCTCTGGGACGAGGAGCAGGTCTGCTTCGAGCCGGGTGGAGAGCCGGCTCCGGTACTGGATACGCCGCTCGGGAGGATCGGCGTGGCGGTCTGCTACGACCTCTACTTCCCCGAGCTCACGCGTGCGCTCGTCCTCGGTGGGGCTGACGTGCTTGCGTTCCCGTCCAACATGCCGCTCTACCCGCGGCCGGAGGGAGAGCGGCCGGTGGAGATCGCGCTCGTGCAGGCGACGGCGCACGTCAACCACGTCTGGGTCGTCAACTGCGATCGAGCCGGGCCGGAACGCGGGGTGGAATGGACCGGCGCGAGCGTCATCGTCGACCCGGACGGGTGGATCGCGGCCGGCCCCGTGGAGGGCTACGGCGAGGGCCTCCTGCTGACCGACTGCGACCTGGCCCGAAGTCGTGACAAGGCCTGGACGGCGCGGAATGACGTGATCGGCGACCGCCGGCCCGAGCTCTACGGGCTGGGCGAGCCGACCGCCGCTCGCTGAACCGCGCGCCGGACCGCCAGCGTTCCTTCCAGGATCGCCTCCTCGAGCGAGCGGGGGGAGAGGCAGTCGCCCGCCTCCTCGACAACAGGATGTGCGACCGCGAGCCGCACCGGGATGCGCCCCAGCGCGAGCACGAGGATGTCGGCGGGCAGGGCCGTTTCGAGCTCCGGAGCGAAGACGTTGCGGAAGAGCACGCCACCGGCGACCGTTCCCGCGAGCTCTAGGTGCTGCTCCACGGCGATCCCGGCTCGGTAGAGGCGAGCCGCGTAGAGGTTTCGCTGGTACTGGTGGAGCGTCTCACCGAACGCCGCCGAGCCGAGCGCCAGCGTGACGGTGTTCCCGGCCCGGTCGAGGACTTCCGCCGCGTCGAGGCCGCTTGCGTCGCCGCCCCAGTCGGCAACCACGACCCGTCGCCCGCGGGGGCCGCGGCCGCGGAGGACATCCCATGCCTGCAGCACTTCGACGCCCGTGAGGTCGACGGGAGGCGTGTACGGCGCAGCGCCCGTCGCGACGACGACGGCGTCCGCCTCGACGTTCTCGGGAGCGGCTGCCCCGAGCCGCACCTCGACGCCCGCGAGGAGCCCGGTGTAGTTGGCGAGCAGGGTGCGCGCGAGCTCTGCATGCCCCGGGGCGGCTCCGGCGAGGGCGGCCTGTCCGCCCAGTCGCGCCTCACGCTCGTAGAGGACGACGTCATGCCCGCACGCTGCGGCCTCCGCTGCGGCCGCCAGGCCTGCCGGGCCGCCGCCGATCACCGCGACTCTGCGCGGAGAATCGACCGCGGTGGGCGGGAACGTGCGCTCCCGCCCTGTGCGCGGGTTCTGCGCGCAGGCGATGTGGAGGCCCGCGTGGTAGCGGGCGATGCAGGCGTTGCAGCCGATGCAGCGGAGGATCTCGTCGAGCCTGCCCTCCTCGGCCTTTCGCGGCAGCTCCGGGTCCGTGATGAGCGCGCGCGTCATGCCGACCGCCTCCACCTGCCCGCGGGCGATGATGTCGTCGGCCGAAACGGGGTCGACGATCCGCGACGCCGCGATCAATGGCGGGCCGACGCGAAACGCAGCCGTACGCTCTGCGATCGCGTTCTCGACGATCGGCGGCGGCGGCACGATCCCCGTC
>JBDTRS010000008.1:0-34460 GCA_039931575.1 Gaiellaceae bacterium | reverse complement strand
AGCGCCCCGCGAGCCGCCGCGGCTCCTGGCCCAGCCGGAAGGCCCACTCGAGGCCGGCGCGCTGCGCCCACCGCGGAGCGCGCTTGCGCTGCCCCGCGAGGACCTCGAGCGAGCCGCCGACACCCATCGTGAACGGCACGCCCAAGGCCTCGCGGTGGCGCGCTTGAAAGAGCTCCTTCTTGGGTGTCTCCAGCGCGACGAAGAGGATGTCCGGCCGCGCGGCAGCGATTCGCTCGACGACCTCGGCCTCCTCTGCCGGCGCGAAGTAACCGTGCTCAGTACCGGCGACCCGAAGCCGCGGGTGACGGCGCTCGATCTCGGCTCGCGCTCGAGCAAGCGTCTCCGGGCGGCTGCCCAGCAGGAAAATGGAGTAGCCGCGCTCCTCGCCGTGGGCGAACAGGAGCTCCATCAGGTCGGTGCCGTTGACTCGCTCTGGCACGGCGAGCCCGAGTGCGCGAGCGGCCCAGACGACCGGCTGGCCGTCGGCAGTCACGAGCTCGCAGCCGGCGACGGCCTCGCGGAGCTCCGAGTCCTGCTGCATGCGGACGAGCTTCGCTGCGTTCACCGACGCGTTCAGCGTCGGACGGCGCTCGGCAACGGCCTCGTCCACGCGGGCGAGCACCTCCCGGAGCGTGACGGGGTCCAAGGGCGAGCCGAGAAGCTGGACGCGGCCGTTACGCATGTGCCGACGCAGCTCCCTCGAGCTCGAAGAGGTCGGCGCGAAGATGCTCGACGATGCGCTCGCCGGCGCGACCGTCCCAGAGCTCCGGTATCTGGCCGGGACGGCGGTGCGCGCCGAGCACGGCCAGCGCGGCCGCGACGACGTCGTCCGGACGGGCGCCAACGACCCGGTTCGTCCCCGCGTCGACCGTCACCGGCCGCTCCGTCGAGTCCCGGAGCGTCAGGCAGGGAACGCCCAGCACCGTTGCCTCCTCCTGCACGCCGCCGGAGTCGGTGAGGACGATCGCGGCATCGGCGAGGAGCCCGAGGAAGTCCAGATAACCGAGAGGAGGCGAGGTGACGATCCCGGAGTCCTTCAGCTCCGCGCCGAGGCCGAAATCCTCGATCCGCTCGGCGGTGCGCGGGTGGAGCGGGAGGATCAGCGGAATGCGCTCGCTCACGGAGCCGGCCGCTGCGAGGAGGCCCGCCAGGCGGCCGCGGTCGTCGACGTTCTCCGGCCGGTGCAGCGTGAGCACGCCGTAGTCGCCGTTGACTCCGAGCCCGGCGGCCGGCTTCCGCGCCCGGGCGGTCTCGGCAAAGCGAAGCAGCGTGTCGATCATCGTGTTCCCCACGAACGCGATTCGCTCCGGCGGAATCCCTTCCCGGAGGAGGTTCTCTCCCGCTTCGCGGCTCGTCGTGAAGAGATAACTCGAGAGGTGATCGCAGAGCTTGCGATTGATCTCCTCAGCCATCCAGAAGTCGTGACAGCGGAGGCCCGCCTCGACGTGCGCGACGGCGTAATGCTCCTTCGCGGCCACGAGGGCACAGGCAAGCGTCGAGTTGACGTCACCGACGACCACGACGATGGCCGGGTCGAATCTGCGGAGCTCGGGCTCGAAGGCGACCATGATCCGGGCGGTCTGGTCTGCATGGCTCGCGGAGCCGACACCCAGAGAGGCGTCGGGCTCGGCCAGTCCGAGCTCCTGGAAGAAGACCTCGGAGAGCTCCGGGTCGTAGTGCTGGCCCGTGTGGACGAGCGCATGGGAAAGGCCGGCACGCTCGGCTGCCTGGACGATCGACGCGGTCTTCATGAAGTTCGGCCTGGCGCCGGCCACGAGGAGGAGATCGGTCATCGCCGGGCTCCGGCGCCGGCGGCCTCGACGAGCGCGTCTTCCCAGGAGGTGATCGCGGTCGCGAGCGCGAAGCGCCCTTCGGCGTACTCTCGGCAGCGGGCGCGGAACTCAGGCGTGGCCGCGAACGCGAGGGCCGAATCGACAGCGCGGGCAAGAGCGTCCGGCTCGGCGCTCTCGGAAACGAGCCTCGGGTCGAGGGGCGCGAGCAGCTCCGGGGTCGCGCCGATAGGGGTGCCGACCACCGCCGTTCCGGTCGCGAGCGCCTCCGCGGTCGCCATGCCGAAGCCCTCGTAGGCCGTGGTCGGCAGGACGAAGAGATCTGCCGCCCGGATCCACTCCACGAGGTCCGGGTCGGGGATGCGACCCAGGAACCGAACCCGGTCGCCCAGACCCAGCGCGCCGGCCTGGCTGCGGAGCTCCGCGTCGAGCGAGCCGGTGCCGGCGATGGCCAGCAGAGCGTCCCGATTCTCGAGGAGCGCGAGTGCCCCCAGAAGCCGATCGATCCCCATGCGGGGCTCGAGCCGGCGCGCAGTGAGGAGGACCGGAAAACCTTGGCCGAGCCCGAGGCGCGCTCGGGCGGCTTCTGCCCCGTCCCCGGGCGCGAACCGCTCGGTATCGACGATCCCGTCGACCTTCGTGATCCGCCGCTCGTCGATCTCGTGGTCGGCAACCAGGATGGAGCGGCTGAAGTCCGAGAGGACGAGGATGCTCGTAGCCGCCGCCACCGCACGACGCTCGAGCAGCGCGAGCGGAGGCACGAGCGCATTCGTCCAGGCGCGCCGCAGTCCGATGGGAAGCCGGGAGCGCAGCAGGCGCTGTTCTCTTGCGGCTGACGCGTGGAACATGTAGACAAGCGGCGTCCGTCTCGCCTGGGCGAGGAGCCCGACCGCGGTCGTGGACTCGTGGGCCAGTAGGACGTCGTGCGGTCGGCCGGCGACCCGGCGCGAGTGCCACCAGGTCTCGAGAGGGTCGGTGAGCGTCTGCGGCAGAGGGCCGCGAGCGAGCACCCTCTGGATCGCGACGCCGTCCTCCACGGCGTCTCCCACGCGTCCGTTCTGCGGTGCGAGAACTGCCACTTCGTGCCCACGCTCGGCCAGGCCGCGAGCGGTGTCTGTCGCCAGGCGGGCAGGGCCGGCAACGATGTCGGGGAACCACTGGTCCGTCGCGACGAGGATCCGGAGGCCGCTCATCCCGCCAACCGTGTCTCGACCAGTTCGAGCAGCCGCTCCGTGCGACCGTCCCAGGTGTTGCGAGCGGCGAGAGCCTGCCTGCGAGCCCTCGCCGCGCCGTCGTCGTCGGCGAGCGCTGCCTCGACCGCCGCGAGGAACGCAGCGTCCCCTTCAGTGACGACGACGTCCGGCTCCATCCCGGCGATCTCGGGGACGCCGCTCGCGACGACAGCCTTGCCGGCGGCGAGATACTCGAACACCTTGAGCGGAGAGCAGTTGCGCGTGTATGCGCTCTCGCGATACGGAATCACGCCGACGGCGAAGCCGGCGACGAAGCCGGGTAGATCCGCATAGGGCTGCGCGCCCAGCCAGTGAACGTTCGGACGTTCCGCGAGGCGCGCGACTGACTCCCGGGCATCGTGAGCGACCGGCCCAACGAGCGCAAAGGTCCAGTCGGGGCGGGCCGCGGCGACCGACTCGATCAGTGCGAAGTCGACCTTCTCGGCGGTGAGGTTGCCGGCGAACCCGATCACGGGCGCGGGGAGACTGCGAACCGCGTTGGCCGCCGCTCCGGCTTCGACCGCCGAAAAGTGGCCGAAGTCGGCGCCGTTTCGCACCAGATGGGTCTCGGGGTTGCGCGCCAGGTGGCGCTCGTAGAGGCCGTTGGTGGTCGCGAACACCACCGCCGCGCGCTCCGCGGCTTTTCCGTCGGCCGTTGCGACGAACCGTTTCCGACGCGCGTCCGTCCCGACCTGCTCGGCGTAGTCGTCGACGCAGTCGTAGACGGCAAACGCCTCGCCGAAGGCGCCTGCGAGCTCGTGCGCGCACGGGTCGTAGAGCCAGAGCACACGCGGCGACGGAAGGCGGTCGGCGAGCGGCCCGACGAGCACCTTCGTCAGAGCAGCATTGATGCGGTTTGCCGTGCCGAATCTCTGACTCCAGGGGGCGAGGTTGAAGGCCTTGCGGACCTCGACTCCCTCGGCGACCTGCTCGCGCAGGAAGAGACGCCGCAGCAGCGACCTGCGTCCGGGCCGGGCCACGAGCCGCCAGAGGTGACGGCCAAGGTGGTCGCCGCTCTCGACGAAGAGAACGCGGTGGCCCCGCCGCGCAGCGCGCTGCATGATCTGCTGGCGATTCGTCGGCAGGTCGACGTTCCACTCCTGCCTGGAGACGCAGACGATGGAGAAGGGCTCGCTCATCGCACGCGCCTCGCCTTGGCGTCAAGGGCCCGCTCGTAGGTCTGCAAGGTCGCGTCGACGGTCGCGTCGAGGGAGAAGCGGGCAGCCTCGGCCCGGCCCCGCTCGCCCATGCGGTGCCGGAGCTCTGGCTCGTCGAGAAGGCCGACGAGCGCTCGGCCCAAGGCCTCCCGGGCACGCGGAGGCGCGACGAAAGCAGCGCCAGCCTCCTCGGCGACCTTCGCCGATCCAGCGGCGCTCGTCGTCACGACGGGAAGCCCGGCGGCCATCGCCTCGATGACAGGGAGGCCCCAAGGATCGCTGCGCGTGGGAAAGAGAAGGACATCCGCCGCGGCGTAGTACGTCTCGGGCTCAACGGTTCCCCCCACGAAGTGAACGCGCTCCCGTAGGCCGAGCGCTTCTGCAGCTCGCTCGAACTCGTCGCGCCGGCCGTCGCCGACCACGACCAGATGGGCACTCGGCTGCGTCCCGGCGAGAACGGCGATCGCGTCCTCGAGGCCCTTGCGCTCGAACGCGTGCCCAATGAAGAGGATGACCTGGCTGTCGGCGGCGATCCCGAGCTGGTCCCGAAGCGCTCCGTCCCGTGCCGTCGCAAACCGCGCGACGTCCACCGATGGGGGAACCACGTCGACCGAATCCGGATCGACCCCGTGCACTCGTGCGAGGTCGGCGCGCACCCTCTCCGTCACGGCCGTCAAGCGCGCATACCGGCCGGGCCGGAACTGCAGCCGCTCGATCGTGCGGATCGCAGCGACCTCCGGGCGCAGCACAGGGGCGAGGGCAGCCCGCAGGCTGGCTGCCCGGAAGCTCGCGCCGCCCTCCTCCGGCCACCGCTTCTGCTCCGCCGCCATCACGGCCGGAACGTGGACGACATCGTGCTCCCAGGCAGCAACGCCGAGAACGTGAACGAGGTCGTAGCGCGCCCGGTCGGCCCGGATCGCTTTCGTGGCGCGCGCGGCAAAAGACAGGCGCAGAAGTGGATAGCCGAGCCGAGACCGAGAGCGGGTCGCTGGCCGCACAGGATGGAGCGTGACGTCCGGAATCTCCTGGCTCAGGGCGGGATCGCAGTAGCAGTGCATCTCGACACCGCGGGCGGCCAGGCCCTCGACCAGTTGAATGCTGTCCCGCTCGAGACTTCCCGAACGGTTGAGGTTTCGGTAGACGAACGCGATGCGCACGGGCTAGCCCCCGACGCCGGTGTAGATGTCGCGCCAGCGACCGACGATCGCCTCGCTGCCCGCCGCCCGGCGCACCCGCTCGCGCGCCTCCACGCCGAGTTGGGCGCGGAGCGCCGGGTCTGCCAGGGCGCGAATCGACTCGGCGAGCGCCGAGACGTCGCCCGGGGGCACAAGGAGCCCGTTCTCCCCGGACACGACGAAGTCAGGAATTCCTCCGACGGGCGTCGCGAGCGCCGGGAGCCCGAACGCCATGCCTTCGAGGAGCGCGAGCGGCATCCCCTCACGGCGCGAGGGGAGGCAGATCACGTCCGCGGCGGCGTAGGCCTCCGCCAGCTCCTTTCGATCCAGCACGCCGGCGAACTCGACAGCGCCGTCGAGGTCGGTCGAGCTGACGGCTTCGCGAAGGGTCGCTTCCTCACCCGGATGCTCCTCGCTCCCCACGAACCGCAGCGTCGCGTCCGTCCCGGCCCGCCGCGCCGCGCCGAGGGCCTCGACCAGCTCGGGGCAGCCCTTCCGCTCGCCGTAGCGCCCGACGAAGAGGAGGCGGAGCGCGCCCGAATGAGGGGCGGGAATGTGCCCGTTCGCCTCGAGCCGAATCGGGTTGGCGACCCATGTTCCCTCGACGCCGTGGCGGGCCAGCAGCTCGACCGACCGCGGCGCGATCCCGACCCAGCAGGCGACCGAGCGATCGAGTGCCCGCAGAAGCGCTCCTTCGACCCGGTTCTCCTCCGGCACGACCTGGATGTGAGCGATGACCCGGTGGCCTCCCGCGCGCAGGAAGGAGATGCAGGCCAGGTCCCTGGCCAGCCCGGTTGCCGTGCCCGAGACGCAGTAGTGGACGACGCGCGGCGCCCTCCTCGCCCAGCGGACGAACCTCGGGGCGAGGCGCGCCTGGGTGACCACGGCCGCAGGCGTGAGGCGCCCGCCGACCCCGCCGTCGGCGGGCCTCCAGAGGTCGAACGTTTCGAAGCGGCACCCGAGCTCCTCCTCGTGGGCGAGGAGCCATTCCGCGAAGCTCGCCACTCCGCCGACCTGGGGCGGCAGCGGCGCGACGAGCCCGATCTTCCGCTCCGCCACGCTAGTAGGCCTGCCGCCCCCTGAAGACGGCAGGGAAGGTCCGGGCGATGAGTCGGAGGTCGCCCCAGAGCGACCAGCCGCTGACATAGACGTAGTCGAGATTGAGCATCTCGCCGAAGGGGATGCTGCTGCGGCCGGAGACCTGCCAGAGCCCGGTCATGCCCGGCTTGAGCGTCAGGCGGTGCCGGCCCCAGTCCTCGACCTGCTCGTCCTCGTCGAGCGGCAGCGGCCGCGGGCCGACGAGGCTCATGTCCCCCCGAAAGACGTTCACGAGCTGCGGCAGCTCGTCGAGCGAGAATCGGCGCAGCGTGCGGCCGAAGCGGGTCACACGCGGGTCGTCGGGCACCTTGAGCATGCGCGCGTCGCCGTTGCGGACGTGCATGTTCAGGTGCGCGACCTCGCCGCGCCGCGTGTCGGCGTCCGCGATCATCGTGCGGAACTTCAGCATCGTGAACGGCTTTTCGCCGCAACCCATGCGCAGGTGGGAGAAGAACACGGGCCCGGGCGAGTCGCGCTTGATGCGCAGGGCGATGAAGGCAAAGAGCGGCGACAGCAGCAGGAGCCCCGCACCCGAGATGGTGATGTCGAGCACCCGCTTCAGGAGCCGGGACGAGCGCGAGAGCCTGAGCTGCGGCAGTCCGACGAGCGGGAGCCCTTCGACCGTGTGGATCTCGACGCCCGGCCCGACCAGCTCGAAGAGTCGCGGGACGATGTCGATCTGCACGGGCAGGTGCTTGATCGAGCGGATGACCTTGAGGAGGTCCTCGTGGGTCTCGTTCGAGAAGGCGATCACGACGCGCTCGACGTCGTAGGTCTCGACGAGCTCGGACAGGTCGTCGAGCCGGCCGAGGAGCGTCAGGTGCGCGAGGTCGTGCTTGGGCTCCTTGGGAGCCGCGTCGACGAAGCCGACGAGGTTGATGCCGTACTCCGGATGCTGGAGCAGCTTGCGGGCGACGAGCTGGCCGACGTCGCCGGCGCCGACGATCACGGTGTTCTGAACGTAGGAGATCGCCTGCCGGCAGACAGCCCGCGCGGAGGCCCGGCCTGCCGTCACGAGCCCGATGGCGAGCCCCCAGAAGAAGACGAGCTCCGTGAGCTCCGGTGCCCAGAGGCCCGTCAGCCAGGCTCCCGCGAACAGGAGCCAGGCGCCGATCGTGGCGAGGTGGAAGACGCCTACGAACTCATCGGCTGTCGAGTGGTCGGTGCGTTCCTCGTCGTTGTCGTAGAGCCCGTAGAGCTTGGCGACGACGACCCAGCCCGGAAGCGTCGCGGCGAAGAGCAGCGCGTTCCCGATGGTGATGCCGTCTCCGATGAGCGCCTCGGCGAGGACGAAGGCGAGCCCGAGGCCCGCGATGTCCGCCGCGGCCAGCGCGCGGCGAACGATCCATCCCCGGCTGTGCGGATGGTGGACGTGCGGCTCGGGCAGTGCGAGCGCCTCTGCGTCGTCGAAGACGAGCGGAGCGGCGACCGCGGTCCGGTCGGCGTTCATACGCGTACCCCCCTCAGGTAGATCCCGGCAGCGACGGCGCTACGGATGCGCTCAGGCGAGGCCGACCCGTCCGGCAGCTCCTGCCAGCGGCCGTTGTGCATGAGACGCAGCCTGTGGTCCCGCAAGGAAACGTGAACGAGCATCGTGCGCGACTCGCGAGCGAAATCGGTGGCCGCCTCGGCCTCCTCCGCGCTGTCGACGACGACGGCGTCGGGCTGGAGGAGCTGGAGGAAGTCGGCGGTCTCACCGCGCCCGGCGGGGAAGGACCGCACTTCGGCGATCCCCTCGAGCGCTCCCTCGACGGCCTCGCTCAGGAGCGGGAATCCCGACACGACGACGACGATCGGAAGGGTCTGCTCGCTGGCCATTCTCGCCTCGGCCCTCATCCCGTTCTCTCCATGACCGAAACGGCGCCCTGCTCGGACTCGAACGCCGAGCGGTAGAAGAGGCCGGCGGCGCGGCGCGACGGCAGGTTCAGCTTGTGGAGGATGTTTTGCATGTGCCGCTTGACGGTGAACTCGGAGATCGAGAGCGCTTGCGCGATCTGGCGGTTGCGGTCGCCGCGCGCGACGAGCGCAAGCACCTCCCGCTCCCGGGCGGAAAGGACGACGGCGCGCTCGCGCACCCGGTCGCGCTCCTCGAGGCCGTGGACGGCGTCGACCATGACCGTGGCGAGCTCGCGCGAGATTGGAGCCTCGCCGCGGATGACGCCGCGCAGGGAGCGAATCAGCCCGCTCGGTGAGATCTCCTTCGGGAGGTAGCCCTTCGCGCCGGCGGTGATCGCGGCGAGGATCGTGTCCGTCGTCGCTTCGAAGCTCCAGAGGATCATGCTGGTCGTCGAGTGCCGGGCCAACCGGGACACCGCGGCCACGCCGCCGGTGGTCGGAAGCTCGAGATCGACGAGCGCGATGTCCGGCTCGTGGGCCGACACGGCAGCGGCGAGCTCGGCGTAGCTCGCGGCTTCGAAGACCTCGAAGTCGCTCTCGCGTGCAAGGAGATGGCGAACGCCCGCGCGAAAGATCGGGCTCGCGTCGGCCACGACGATGCCGGTACGTCTCACGAGCGCGATCCCTCCCGGTGGATCGAGCCCGCGGGCTCAGG
Organism: Gaiellaceae bacterium; assembly: GCA_039931575.1. Taxonomy (GTDB): domain Bacteria; phylum Actinomycetota; class Thermoleophilia; order Gaiellales; family Gaiellaceae; genus DATEOR01. Next base: position 25,457 of record JBDTRS010000008.1, on the reverse strand, counting down.
CCCCTCAGCCTTCATGCCGCTCCTCCCCCTACGTAGTGCTTGACGCCAGTCCCGGTTCCGCTAGGGGTACGTTCCCTACTCCCTCCCCGGCCGAAGAACCAGCGATAGGCCGTTTGGCCCATCTGTGGATGGTCATCCGCCCGCGGAAGCGGAGATTACGACAAAGTTGGACGACATTCAAGTGGTTCCGTACCATCGGGGGTGGTTCTGCAAACCGGTGGATTCTGTGGACAAGGAATGGGGTATCATCGGTCCCCGTTGAACCGGGGACGCTTGCAGCGGCGGAGTACTTGGGGGGTGGGACTCGCAGCCTTGGCGTGCGCGCTCATGCTCGCCCCGGCGGCCGCGGCCCAGAGCGCACCGCCGCTCGTCGACCAGTACACGGAGCAGATCCCGACCGCCGACGGGCCGAAGCACTCGGGCGGCGGCGGAGCGGCTACGAACGGCGGCGGCACCCTTCCGCCGGGCGTTCAGGCCCAGATCAAGAGCGAGGGCGGCAAGGATGCGAAGAAGCTGAAGGAGCTCGCCACCTCGCCCGCGTTCGGCGCTCCGGAGACGAGTGCGCGGCTGCCCGAAGGCGCCGGCCGGGATCTCCAGCCTGAGAGCGCGCTCTCCGCGGCCATCACCGCGATCAGCGACGGAAGCGACGGCCGGCTCGTCGGCCTCTTCGTCGCGCTCCTCGCGATCGCCGCGGCAGCGCTAGGCGTTGCCGCTGCGCGGCGCCAGCGCGGCTTCTGACCTCGTAGCCCGCGCGCCGAAGACGAACGGCGCCGCGATCACGAGCAGGGCGACGACGAAGAAGTAGTACATCTGCATGGTGAGGTAGAAGCTGTTCGCCGCCAGCGTTCCGACCAGCGCGGCGGTCAGGCCCCATGCGAGCGGGCGCACACGGGCCGCCCGCCTGTCGCCCGCGCGGGCCAGCGACCGCCCGAGCTCGCGGAGCGCGCCGAGCCGACGGAAGAGATAGACGAGGTAGGCGAGGAACACGAGCGCGCCGACGATCCCGGTCTCGGTCAGCACGGAGACGTAGAAGGAGTGCGGACCCCAGTTGCTCTCGCCGGTGACGAACTCGTAGTAGGTCGAGAACGTGTTCAGCCCCAGGCCGAAAAGCGGGTGGGCGTCGAGCACCGGCGGGAGCAGGCTGTAGAAGCCGAGATGCGTCTGCACGGCGCTGCCGCTCAGGCTCGTGCGGGCTGAGAGCACAGTGCGGAAGAAGTCGGTCCGCTGCGCGACGGCGAGCGCGAGGAGGACCGCGACCCCGCCGAGCGGAACGAGCAGCCGCGGCGAGAGGAGATAGCCGCGGTAGGGGACGGCGAGCACCAGGAGCCCTGCAGCGAGCCCGAGCAACCCGCTGCGCGAGAGCGTCGTCAGCTCGACGATGAAGAGGAAGCCGAGGAGGAGCGCGAGCGGCGTGCGCAACCGGTGTCCCCGCTCGAGGCGAAGGTAGACGGGGAGCAGCGTCAGGAGCGGGACGAGCAGCATGATCCCCAGGTGGTTGGGGTCGAGGGTGAGGGCATTCGTCCTGTAGACGGCCACGCCGCCGACCTGGCCGAAGACATTGATCCCCCCGCCCTGGTAGCTGCCGAGAGGGGTGAGCACGAGCTCGTCGAGGTTTCGCCCTCCGGCCTGGGCGACGGCAAGCTGAAGAAGGCCGTAGCCCGCGTTGGCCGCGAAGCCCGCAGTGAACCAGCCGAGGGTCTGCCAGTAGAACCGCTCGCCCCGGCGCGCGAGATAGGCGACGGCCGTGAGGACGAGCGCGAAGTGGAGCCAGAACTTCACCAGGCCCTTCACGAATTGCGTGCGGTCCTCCGTCGTCTCGAGGTTGAAGTAGCCGATGAGGTAGACGAACGAGAAGGCAGCGAGGAAGACCGCCAGGACGGCGAACGCGCGCGGAAAGCTCCAGTCGCGGGTGCCGAGCCGGTCGACGAAGAAGGCAAAGACGAAGAAGCCGGCGGCGATATCCGAGATGTTGACGTCGGCCCCGCCGGCGGACCAGCGCACCTTCGCGAAGGTGATGGTGAACACCGTCGCGAGGAGGAGGCCGTCCAGGAGCCCGTTCCCCTGCTGCCGTCTCACGCCACGCTCCTCAGGATGGCAGCGAGCTCCTCCGCCCGCGCCCGGCGCGAGATCCGCGTTCGAACGTCCTTCGGCAGGGCCGTCCCGTCGAGCTCCCCGGCCTGCCAGCGGCGCTCCAGGCCGCCCAAGGCCTCGGCGATCGCGTCCACGTCCGCGGGCGGGACGACGACGCCGACGCCGGTCTCGCGGATGAGCGCCGCAGCCGCGCCCTGCGGCGGAACCGCGGCGAGGATCGGGCGCTCCGCCGCCAGGTACTCGAACACCTTGGCCGAGAGCACTCCGCGCTCGCGCCCTCCCGACTCGGGGATGAGCAGGAGGAGGGCTTCCGAGTCGCGCTGGAGGGCGAGCGACTCCGCGTGCGCGCGGTGCGGGAGGAGCTCGAGCCGGTCGCCGAGCCCGAGCGACTCCGCCCAGTCCCGGTCGGAGCGGCGGAAGGAGCCCACGAACCGGGCGACAGAATCGCCCCCTGCGCGCGCCATCGCCTCGAGAAAGGGCCGCGGGCTCCGGCGGCCGATGAAGTTGCCCGTATGCGTGATCCGGAAGCGCTCGCCCGGGTGGTAGAGGAGGCCGGCGAAATCGTCGAAATCGCACCCGTTGCCCACCACCTCGGCCCGCTCTGCGCCGAGAGCCTTCATCTCGTCCGCGATCGGCTGCGAGGCCGCAACGACCGCGTCCGCGCCCCGGGCGACGAGCTGCGCGAGCCGGCGCTCGCCTCGGAGGTCCCGCCGCCGCTGCGGGTGCGCGGCGATCGAGTCGCGCAGGTCCGCGACCCAGGCGGCCTTCGTGGCCCGCTTGGCCGCCAGACCTACGAGGTGGACGGATCCCGGCGGCGAGGTGGTGACGACGACCTCGATGCCCTCGGCGCGCACGATCGACGTGGCGGCCCGGATCGCGGTCACGTTCCAGAGGACGGCGGCGTCGGGGACGAGAGTCCTGCGGAGAAGGAGCGGCGCCTGGCCGGCGAGGCGGCCGAGCCCACGGCGGCCGTAGAGCTCTTCGGCCGGCATGCGCGAGCGCGGCCCGATGTTGCGGGCGCGGTGAACGGTCACGTTCCGCGGCTCCCGGAGCGACTCGTCCCGGTGCACCCACTTGGGATCGTCGGGCGCGAGCACGTGCACCTCGAAGCCGAGATTGGGCAGGTGCGCGGCGAACTTCAGCGTCCGCTGAACGCCGGCGCCGCCGGCCGGTGGCCAGTACATCGCCACGAGGAGAACCTTCACGCCGCGAATTGTCGCCGCTCAGGAGGGGTTGGCGGAACCAGTGCGGCCGCGAAGGCAGAGGCGGTAGCGCAGGAGCGAGAGGCGCGGGCCGCCGAGGCGCTCCACCAACTTCAGGCCGCGGAAGAAGCTGGGACGCCACTCGTTCCGCTCGACGTCGAACCCCGCGCGGACGAGAAACCCCGCGAGCGTCGGAGCGTCGCGCAGGCCGATGTGGGTCGGATTCTGGGCGAGGATGAAGTCGCGCGCCTTCATCCGTTCGATGAGATGGCGGGGGTTCGGCGTGTAGATCGAGAGCGTCCCGCCCGGCACGAGGACACGCCTCGCCTCGGTGAGCATGCCGGCGAAGGCCTCGTCGTCGAGGTGCTCGACCAGATCGGCCGCGACCGCCTTGTCGAACGAGGCGTCCGGGAAAGGGAGCTCCGTCACGTCGGCCACCTGGAAGCGGAGATCGGGGAAAAGGGCGCGAGCCTTCTCGATCCCGAGCGGCTGGGCGTCGACGCCGACGGCGTCCGCACCGAAGGTGGAGACGAAGTGCGTGACCGCTCCAGCCGCGCAACCGAGGTCGAGAATGCGCTCGCCCGGCTTCGGCTCGACGAGGTCGCGGACGGCGTCGAGGCGCAGCTCGGTCCAGGGCGTCCGCTCGAGATACTCGTCCGCCATCTTGTCCATGAAAGCTGCGTCGTACTCGGCGGGCGCGCGGTGCAGGGCGAAGCGCCTCACGGCGTGCCGACCCGGTAGAGCGCGTAGCGGCGGTCTTCGTAGACGGGGTCGAGGGAGGCCACGAAGTCCCGAGGATAAGCACGCCTCCTGTCGACGACGAGCCAGCGGGCGTCGTAGGCGGAGAGCAGCTTCTCCCTCTCTGCATCCGTCGCGTCGGAGTCGAAGAAGCGGCGCACGTCGGCGCTCCTGCGCGGAGCATCCCCCAGGTTGCCGATGTGGACGACCGGGGCGGCCGCCACGTAGACGGGGGCGTAGGCGACGAGACGGTAGGCGGTCTGCACCGGAGCGAAGACGACGTCGTCCGTGGCGACATCGGCTCGTACCGCCTCGACCAAGCCCGGGGTGAGCGCGTCCGGATCGTGCGGATCCCGCTGGACGTCGCTCAGCCCACCCACTCCGATCGGCACTGCGAATGCGAGCGCCGCCGCGGCCGTCCACGTGGTCGGTAGCGGCCCGGCTCTCCGGAAGAAGACGCCCGCAGCGAGGGCGAGCGCCCCGCCCATGAAGGCGACTGCGACGGGCCAGACCGGCCCTCCCCGCCCGACCTGGTAGCCGAGGTCGGCTGAGTAGGCCAACTCGAAGCCGAGCCCCGCCCCGAGCGCCGCTACGACTCCGAGCGCGCGAAAGCGGCCGAGGAGGACGGCGGCTCCGGCGAGCGCGAAGGGCAGCGGCACGAACTGGGCGAGGCGCCGGGACTGCGAGAGCGAGGCCAGATCCGAAAGCGGGGAGAAGAAGACCGGGACGAGCAGCACCGTGAGGACGGCGAGCGAGCCTCCCAGAACGTAAGCCGCCCACCGCCGGCGCGCCGCGAAGAACGCGAACGGCACGGCTGCGAGCGCGGCGACCACGCCCGGGCCCCCACGCGAGAGCGCCTTCGGCGCGAAGCGGAGGCTGAGGCCCGAGCCGCGGACGTAGCCGCCGTAGTGCTGAATGTCGGCCGCCCGCTGCGCCGCCGTCGGAGTCACCGACGCCGCGGCTCCCACCGCCGGAAGAAGCCACGCGTAGAAGAGCCCGGCCGGAAGGAGGAAGGCGCCGAGCGCGGTGGCGATCCGGCCCGCATCCGTTTTCGCCAGGAGCACGCGCGCCGCGAGGAAGCCGAGCAGCGCAAGCCCGAGGAAAGCGGCGTACGGCGGATGGATGACCGCCAGCGCGAGCCCGCCCGCCCCCACCAGGACGAGCAGCCTGCGCCTCCCTTCCTCGACGTAGGCGAAGACGGCTGCGAGCGCCGCGAGCGGGAGCACCATCCACGAGAGGGTCGCGGGCAGGGAGAGCGACTCGTAGATCCCGGTCCCGTCGCGGCTGAAGCCGAGGATCACGATCTGGCCGGCCGCCGTCGCCACACCGCCCGCCCACGAGCGGAAGAGCGACGCGCCGGCCGCGTAAGCGACCACGAGCGCAAGCGGGACGAGCACCGCAGCGAGCCGCAGGACGACGAGCGCGCTGTCGACGCCGGCCGCCCGCGAGACGAGCGCGAGTGCGCCGTGCCAGAGGGGGAAGGCGTAGCCCGCGTGCAGTGGGCCGTCGCGGAACTCTCCCACCGAAGCGAGCCCAGGCAGCGAATCGAGCTCGTCGAGCTTCCTCACCCGGCCGAGATGGAAGAGCGCGTCGCCGGCGAGCGTCCGGTGCGCCCACCAGACGACGGCCGCGAAGAGGCACCCGGCGGCTACGAGTGCGAGCACGGCCACGAGGCTCGAGCTCTCGGTCGTCACCGGAGCGGCGAGAGCGGCCGGGGCGAGAGCTGCGAGCGTCACCGCTCCCACGAGTACGGCCGTGAGGGTCAAGGAGGAGCCGACGGCGAACGTGAACGCGAGCGCGGCGAAGATGACGGCGAGGCTGAGGAGGAACGAGCCGGCCACCGCGACACCGAGATCCCGAGGCCAGGCGAACGAGCGAAGCAGCACGGCTCCGGGCACGAGGAGCACGCAGGCCGCCGCCGCGAGGAGCCGGAACGCGAGCCAGGGCCCGTGCTCGGGGAGCGCCCTCCCGACGAGGAGCGCCGCGGGCGCCGAGGCCACGAGCGCCAGGAACCAGAGATTGGGCCCGTGGAGCGCGAGGCTCGCCGCCGCGGGCCGGGCCCGAGTCGTCATCCGCGCGATTCTAGGAGGGTCTCCGCCGGCGCCGAGGCAAGCCACCGGGCCGCGTTCCGATAGGTCTCGCCGCGCTCGCCGCGGTAGACGAGCCCCCGCAGCCGCAGGGAGGCCACGAGGAGCTTCCGCGCCTGCTCGGCGCGCGCGGGGCTCTCGTGCTTGGCGAGGAAGCGGAGGTGGCCCCGGAGCTGCTCGCGGAACATCCGTCCCCATTCCGGCTTCGTCGACGCTCCGCCGACGTGCACGAACTCGGCGCCCGGGAAGAACTCGACCCGCCAGCCAGCCCGGTGCATCCGGAAGCAGAGGTCGGTTTCCTCGCTGAACATGAAGAAGCTCTCGTCGAAGCCCCCGACTTCGTCCACCGCCTCGCGGCGGAGCAGGAGGACAGCGCCCATGAGGAAGTCGGCGTCCTTGACGGAGCCGTAGTCGAACCCGCCGCCGTAGAAGGCATTGAGCGCGCGGGAGCGAGGCGCGAGCTTGCGCAGGAAGAAGTACTCGGTGGCCAGGCGCCAGAGGGTCGGAAAGCCGCGTACCGAGGCCTGCAGCCGCCCGTCGATCCCGACGATCCGAGGGCCGGCGACGCCCGCGTCTGGATTCTTGTCGGCGAACCTGACAAGCGCATCGATCGCGCCCCCGACCGGCCAGGCGTCCGAGTTCACGAGGAGGAAGTAGCGGCCGGTCGCCACTCGCATACCCTCGTTGTTGCCCGCGCCGAAGCCGCGGTTCTCCCCGAGCTCGACGAGCCGCACGGAGGGAAAGCCCTCGCGCACGAGGTCGGGGCTGCCATCCGTCGAGGCGTTGTCTACGACGATCACCTCGTGCGGCCCGCCGGCGACCGCCTCGAGACAGCGCTCGAGGTGCTCCCTCGCGTTATAGGAGACGACGATGATCGAGACGTCCATCTAGGTGGAGGGCCGCGGAGCGGCGGGGCGCAGGCTCTGCCAGAGCATGATGAAGCCGCCCGGGATCGACGTCGCGATCGTGACCGCGTAGAAGAGAAAGCCGGTCGCGAAGGCGGCGTCGGCGTCGACGCCGAAGCGCCCGAGGAAGGCGATGAAGAACGCCTCGCGCACCCCGAGCCCGTTGATCGTGAAGGGCACCATCATGACCAGGAAGAGAAGCGGGCCCATGACGACGTAGACGAGCGGCGAGAGGTCGAGCCCGACCGCCTCCCCGCAGAGCCAGATCGCCAGGATTCGGATGAACTGGATCCCAACCGTGGCCGCAAGCACGAGGGCGAGCACTCCCGGCTTCTCCCGGTACCCGTGGAGGGCCTGCCAGAGGCTCCTGAAGGCCCGGGCGAGGCGGCGCGTGCCGCCGCGTTCCTGGAGCCACGCGTTCGTCCGCCGGGAGAAGAGGAGCACGATGAAGAGCGTGAGGGCGACGGCGAAGACGATCTCGAGAACGACGAGCTCCTGGATGTCGCTGTAGCGCCCGATGGCGAGCACGAGGCCGACCGCGACGAGGACGAGCGTGCCGGCCGACCCGAGCACGCGCTCCATGAGGACGGCGCCGGCGGCCTCCCCCTTCACATCAGGTCGCTTGCGGGCATGCGCGGCGATCCGAACGGCGTCGCCGCCGATCGAGGTCGGCAGCACCTGTCCCGCGGCGTAGCCGACGAAGTAGAGCTTCGTCAGCCAGCCGAGCCGCTCGTGGATCCCCTTCGAGGCGAGAAGAGCCTGCCAGCGCCAGGCCATGCCCCACGTCGTCGCGAGGAAGATGACATAGGCGGCAAGGAGGTCCCAGCCGTTGCTCGAGCCGATCAGGTCGACCGTTCGGCCGACGTCGATCTGCCACAGGAGGTACGCGACGATGGCCGCGCTGACGAGCACCTGCAGGGCGATGCGCACCGGGCGGCTGAGGCCCATTACGAGGTGAAGCGGGCGTGCACCCGGCGCAGCGCCTCGGTCGCGTCGGTCACGTCGTCGTCCGAGTGGGCCGGCGAGAGCGGGAGCGACAGGACCTCGCGGCCCGCGCGCTCGGCGACCGGCAGCGGGGGCTGGCCGGGGAAGCGCTCGCGGTAGTACGTGAGGGTGTGCACCGGCAGGAAGTGGATGCTCGTGCCGATCAGCTCCTCGGTGAGCGCCCGCTGATAGGCGTCCCGATCGGCCCCTGCCCCTCCCGGCTCGATGCGGACGACGTAGAGGTGGAGGGCGTGGCGGTCGCGCGGGTCGCGTGCGAGCGGCCTGATTCCCGGGAGCTCGGCCACCGCGGCGTCATAGGCATCGACATGGCGTCTGCGGATCTCCGCATGCGCATCGACCTTGTCGAGCTGGCAGAGCGCAATTGCGGCGAGCACGTCCGAGAGGTTGGCCTTGAAGCCCGCGACCCGAATGTCGTAGAGCGAGCCTTCCCCCCGCCGCATGAGGCGCAGCTCGCGCACCTGGTCTGCGAGCGCGTCGTCGTCGGTCGTGATCGCCCCGCCCTCGCCCGCCGCGACATTCTTCGTCGCGTAGAGCGAGAAACAAGTCGCGTGCGCGATCGAGCCGACGCGGCGGCCACGGTACTCCGCCTCGATCGCGTGGGCCGCGTCCTCGACGACCGGGAGCCCGAGGGCGAGGAGCGGGTCGAGATCAGCCGGCTGGCCGGCGAGGTCGACCGGCAGGATCGCCTTCGTCCGTTCGTTCACCGCCGCGGCCACGAGCTCCGGGTCGATGTTGAGGTCGTCCTCCTTCACGTCGACGAAGACCGGGGTGGCGCCCGTGTGCACGATCACGTTGGCCGTCGACGGCCAGGTGATCGGCGTCGTTATCACTTCGTCGCCAGGACCGATACCGAGCCCGACCAGCGACAGGTGCATCGCGGCCGTCCCCGAGGCGAGGGCGAGGGCGTGTCGCGCCCCGGTGAGCTCGGCCAGCCGCCGTTCGAGCTCCTCTGCGCGGGGCCCGCTCGTGAGCCAGCCGCTCTCGAGCGTCTCGGTGACCGCGGCCACCTCCTCCGGCCCGATCGCGGGCGGCTGGAACGAGAGGAAAGTGCTACGTCTCGATGAGAGCTTGTGCATCAGCGGTCTCCAACCGTATTGAGTCGGCCGCGCGTCCCGCTGTCGCAAGCGCATCGTCCCGCGACGAGCCGGTGGCGAGGACGAAGCCGGCGCGGTCGGCGCCACGGAGGAACGGCCCGAAGACCCAACCCGGCCGCCGGTAGACGCGCGCGTCGACGACGCCCTCCACGGCGCGTGCCTCCTCCAACCCCGCGACGTCGAGGAGCTCGCCTTCGGGCGGGACGAGGAAGCGAACGCAGGCACCGGCCGCGGGGCGCCGCTCGGGGATCGAGATCTCTTCGCCGAGCGCAGACGTGAGCGCGAGCTGGTTGAGGTCGATGCCGAGCGCTTCCCGGCACACCTCCGCGTCGTGCCCGCCGCCGAGCCGTGCGGCCAGCTCCATCACCTTCGGCCCGCCGGCCGAGAGGCGAACCTGAGTGTAGGTCGGGCCGTTCTCAACGCCGAGGGCCACCGCGGCCGCGCGCGCGGCCTCCACCGCCTCCGAGACGTCGTGCTCGCTCGGCCAGGCGTGCGCGAGCGCGACGCCGAACGCGGGCGGAGCGGCAGTCAGCCGGTCGGTCACGGTCAACGGATGGAAGGTTCCTCCGGCGGAGAAGGCATTCACCGTCACCTCGGGGCCTTCGACCAGCTCCTCCACGAGGGCGCAGCCGGCGCGCGACTCGGCCACGGCAAGCTCGACCGCAGCCTCGAGGGCCGCTTCTTCCCGCACGAGAGTCAGGCCCTTCTGACCCTGCCGGTCGGGCGGCTTGACGACGCAGGGCACGGTCAGGCCGGCGGCTTCCGTGGTCAGCTGCCACTCCGGCTGGGGCACCCCGGCCTCCGCCAGGCGCTCCCGCTGCTTGTTCTTGGAGACGCAGAGCGACGCGGTCTCAGGGGAAAGCGGGTGAGGGAAGCCGAAGCGCGCAGCCAGGCGGGCTGCAATCGCCACGGGCCAGTCGATCCCCGGCGCGATGACTCCGTCGATGTCCTCGGCGCGGGCGAGCATCCCAATCGCAGGCTCGTCCTCCGCCGAGACGAGCGCGCGGCGGTCGGCGAACTCGAAGCCGGGCGCCTGCGGGTCGCGATCGCACGCAATGACGAAGAGGCCGCGATCCCTGGCTGCGCGCAGCAGGCCGAGCTGGGCCGGGCCGGCCCCTAGGACGAGAAGACGGCGCTGTCGCTGCGAAGCGGGGATTCCCACCACGCCCGATTCTCGTCATACCACCCGATGGTGCGCTCCAATCCCTGCTCGAAAGTCGTGCGCGCATGCCAGCCGAGCAGGCGCAGCGCCTTGTCGGTCGTCCCGATGTGACGGTCGACCTGGCCCGGCCGTTCAGGCGTGTGCACCTTGAGCGAAGCGGGCTTGCCGACGCAGTCGAGAACGAGGTCGGCGATCTCCTCGACCGGGATGTCGCGGCCGGTTGCGAGGTTGATGACCTCGCCGGCGATGCGCCCGATGTCGACCTCGATCGCGGCCTCGATCGCCTCGGCCACGTCCTCCACGAAGACCCAGTCGCGGCTCGCGTGCCCGTCTCCGTGCACGGTCAGAGGCTCGTCCATGAGCGCCTGGGTGATGAAGCGCGGGACGACCTTCTCCGGATGCTGGTACGGGCCGTAGTTGTTGAACGGGCGCACGATCGTGATCGGAAGCCCGTAGGTGACGTAGTAGGAATAGGCCAGCCGGTCGGCCCCGGCCTTCGTCGCGGCATAGGGGCTCCGCGGGTTGAGCGGGTGCTCCTCGTCCATCGGAGCACGCTCGGCCGTTCCGTACACCTCGCTCGACGAGAAGAGAATGAAGCGCTCGACCGGACTGCGCCTGATCGCGTCGAGCAGGATCTGCGTTCCTTCCACGTTCGTGGTCACGAACTCGGATGCGCCCTCCTCGATCGACTTCTCGACGTGCGACTCGGCGGCGGCGTTCACGATCACGTCGACGTCGGCGACGATCTCCCCCACGAGCTCGGGATCGCGGATGTCCCCGTGCACGAACGAGAGCCGCTCGTGCCCGATCACGTCGGCGAGGTTGTCCATGTTGCCCGCGTACGTGAGCGCGTCGAGCGAGACGACCTCGTGCACCGTCGAGGCCAGCAGGTGCCTGACGAGGTTGGACGAAATGAAGCCGGCGCCGCCGGTGACGAGAATGCGTTTGCTCAAGCGAGTTCCCTCTCGATGGTGTAGAGCGGGCGCCCTTCGACGTCCCGCTGGATTCGACCAAGGTACTCCCCGACGAGCGCGAGTATGAACCCCTGCACCGCGAGCACGCCGAGCACGAGCCCCCCGAGATAGAGCTGGCCGGGGAAGTCGCCGCGGAGCACCCAGACGACGGTCGCCCAGACGGCGACGACCGCGGCAAAGGTCCCGCACAGCATTCCCAGGAGCACACCCGCCCACTGGATCGGCTGGGGCCAGAAGCCCGCCAGCACGTGCAGCGCAAGGCGCGTCAGGCGAAGCGGGGAGTAGCGCGAGCGGCCCTCTCGGGCGCGGTGGTCGAGGTCGACCTCGACGACGCTCGCTCCGGAAGCGAGAACAAGCGCCTTCGTGAACTTCTGCTTGCCGATCACCCCGAGCACCGGCGTGATCGAACCGCGCGAGTACGCGTTGAAAGCGCAGCCGAAGTCGGAGATGTCCGCGGCCGTGAAGCGGCGGAGCATCCCGTTGATCAGCCTGGAGGGAAGCGTGCGGCCCCAGGAATCCTCGCGGCCCCGCCTGCGACCGGAGGCGACGTCGGCGCCGCCCTCGACGGCTGCGACCAGCTTCGGCAGGTCAGACGGCTGGTTCTGGAGGTCTCCGTCCATCGTCACGATGATGTCGCCGCGGGCGCGCACGAGACCCGCGTGCATGGCCGGGTGCTGGCCGAAGGTGCGCTTGAAGCGCACCGCGCGGAAGCGAGCGTCCTGTTCGTGCAGCCCCTCGAGCGCCTTCCACGTCCCGTCGCTCGAGCCGTCGTCGACGACTATGATCTCGAAGGTTCGCCCGTCGGCCCCGAGCGCGTCCGCGGCCTGCCGAACGACCTGCTCGACGGTTCGTTCCTCGTTGTAGACGGGAATGACCAGGGAGACATCGGGCCGGTCTTCGTCGGCCAGGTCCGGCAGCGGACGCGGATAGATCTCGGTCTCGGCCATCGCGCGGCAGGCTACCATCAGCACGATCTCGCACAGCCGAAGGGGAAAAGTGGACTCAAGACTGGCGGAACGAATCGACCTGGTGGAGAAGGACGACCGCCACGGCGCAAGCTGGCTTGCGCGCGAGGCCGTCGAGGCTGTCTCCCTCGCAGTCGAGCTCGGCGAGGATCCGCTCGAGATCGCGCGCCGGCTCGTCCAGGCCCGCCCGGCCATGGGCGCGATCGCGGGGGCCCTCGGCCGCGTGCTCGCGTCCGGCCGGACTCCGGAGCAGATCCTCGAGGAGGCACGGGCGCTCATGGAGGCACGGGAGCGGGCCGCGAAGGCGATCGCCGTCCTCCTGACGCCGCACCTGCACGGAGTCGTCATGACGCACTCGAACTCCGCCACGGTGCAGGAGGCGATCGAGCACACGCCTCCCGAGCGCGTCATCTGCACGGTCTCCGACCCGGGTGGAGAGGGTCGCGAGCTGGCAGAGGCCCTGCGGGGATCAGAGCTCGCGGTCGACGTCGTCGACGACACGGATGCCGAGCATGCGGTCGCGACTGTCGACCTCCTCCTCCTCGGCGCCGACACGGTCTTCCGCGACGGCTCGCTCGTGAACAAGGTGGGAACCGCGGGCCTCGCCAAGGCGGCCAAGAAGGCAGGCGTGCCCGTCGTGGTGGCCTGCGAGGTGATCAAGCTCGCGCCCGAGGATCCACACGATCCTGGCGAGGACCGCTTCGACCTGACGAGCCCGGAGAACGTCGACTGCTACGTCACGGAGGAGGGCGAGCACACGCCCGAGGACATCGCGGCCCTCATCGACCGCACGCCGTTCCTCCGCGACGGCTACTCCTTGCTCAAGTCCCGCGACTGAGGCTCGTGCCGCCCGAGCTGGGCGGCCAGCAGAGGCAGGAAGAGGCCCGAGACCACGAGGGCGCTCGTCACGACGCGCCGGGCCGTGTGCGCGACGTGCTGGTCGATCTCGGGCCGGTCGCCCCAGTAGGCCCAGAGGAGCGACGCGAACATGAGCCCGACTAGGCAGAGGACGAAGATCCCGAGCGGCCGGCCGTTGCGGCTCCGGAGCGCGAGCGCCGTGGCGACAAGGAAGAGTGGAAGGACCGCGAGCCACCAGCCGGGCTTGAAAGCCTGCTCGGCCAGCCCGGAGAGCGCCGGCCCGACCCGGTCGGTGCGGTCGAGCAGGTAGGAGGGGTTGACCGCCTTCCCGAGCGGCAGCTCGGCCGGCTCGAGGTCGTGGGCCCTGACCCAGATTCGCCACGGGAGGATGGCGACGAGGCTCGCTGCGCCTGCGAGGACAAGGGGAACGACGGGCGCGCGGCGGACGAGCGCGAACACGAGCAGCACGACGTAGAGGAGGACGACGAACGCAAGTCCTTCCCTCTTCGTCGCCCACGCGGCGCCGCCGAAGAGGGCGAGCAGGGCCGCGAACGGAGCCCGCCCCGATTCGAGGTAGCGCCACCCGGCCAGGCCAGCGAGGCCGAAGAAGAGAGCGAGCGGAAAGTCGGCGATCGACCAGCGGAGCTGGATCGCGAGCGACGGCGCGATACCCAGGAGCAGGAGCGCCGGCCAGAGCACCACGGCCTGCACGCGGTCGCGCAGGAGCTGCGCCGCCGCCCCGAGGAAGCCGACGAAGAGAAACCAGAACTGGGCGTCGACGACCCGGGTGTCGATGCGGCCCATGAAGCGGAAGTCGATCGCCTCGAGCGCCGGCACGAAGAGCGGGTAGTCCAGGTGCAGCGAGCGATAGGCATCCGCGGCGAACACGCGCAGGTCGAGTCCGTCGAGGAGCACGATCGCCCGTGCCTTCAGCGTCCACATCGCCCACGCGTCCCAGTGGAAGAGCGGTTCGTACCAGCTCCGCGCGAGCAGCCCGAGCAGGTAGATCCCCAGCAGCGCGGCGACGGCCGCAGCCAGGCGGCGCACCGAGCGGGTCGAGGGCAGAGGCGCGTCGAGCGAAGCCCCGAGCGAGACGGGAAGGAAGCCGGCCGCGGCCAGGAGGGCGCAGAGGAGAAGCACCTGCCAGACGGTGAGAGCGAGGCCCGCGAGCAGCAGCAGCGTCGCTCCGATGCCAACTGCGGCGACACCGGCCACGTAGGCGACCGCGAGCACCGCGGGCAGCTCGTGCGGGCTCCTCCAGAGCCCGAGCGGGCGGCTGAGCCCGGCGCCGGCGGCCAGGAAGCACGCGTTGGCGGCGAGGAGGCCAAGGCCGTCGCGCGTCATCGCTGCACCCGCGCGACCCAGGTCCGGGGCCCGACCATTCGCACCTCGGCGAGGGGAATCCCAAGACGCCGCGGATCCTCGCGCCAGGAGACGATCCAATCCGCCTCCTCCGGGGAGTCGACCGCGATCCGCGGCAGGAGCCAGCCGCGCGTCCAGAAGCGCATCGCGGAGCCACCCTGGCGCGGCGCGACGTCGAGAAAATACGTCGCGTCGGGCGGGATCGCCTGCCTCGCCCGCTCGACCGAGTTGACGCTGAAGCTCCGGCCGGCGCCGCCAAAGAGCTCGGCTGCACGCGGCCCGATGCGCCTCGCGTCCCGCGCGCCCTTCGCCGCCCGGGCAAGCTGGAGCGGAAACGTGGCCAGGCCGGCGGCGAGGATGGCGGCGGCGAGGAATGCGAACGCCCGGGAAGGCGCCTCTCGCCGCGCGAGCCGCCACACGAGGAGCGCTGCTCCGACGACGACGACTTGCCACGCAAGGAGAACGGCGAGCGCGAAGCCGCCGAGAGCCACGATCATCGGAGCGGAGTGTAGAACTAGACTCCGGGCGTGAAGCTGATCATCCAGATCCCGTGCCTGAACGAGGAGCAGGTGCTGCCCCAGACGCTCGCGGACCTGCCCCGGGAGGTGGAGGGCTTCGACGCCGTCGAATGGCTCGTGATCGACGACGGCTCGACCGACCGGACCGCGGACGTGGCGCACGAGCACGGTGTCGACCACATCGTCCGCTTCACCTCGAACAAGGGGCTCGCGGTCGCCTTCCAGGCCGGGATCGACGCCGCGCTGAAGCTGGGGGCGGACGTGATCGTCAACACCGACGCCGACAACCAGTACCGGGGCTCCGACATCCCGAAGCTCGTCGCGCCGATCCTCGGCCACCAGGCCGACCTCGTCGTCGGCGACCGCAACGTGAGGGAGCACGAGGAATTCTCCCGCATGAAGCGCTTGCTCCAGAGCTGGGGCTCCTGGGTCGTCCGGCAGGCGTCCGAAACGGATGTGCCCGACGCGACCTCCGGCTTTCGCGCCTACAACCGCGAGGCGGCACTCCGCCTCAACGTCGTCTCGCGCTTCACGTACACCCTCGAGACCCTGATCCAGGCCGGAAAGAGCGACGTCGCGGTCACGCACGTCCCGATCGGGACGAACACGAAGACGCGCGAGTCGCGCCTTTTCCGCTCCATCCCCGAGTACCTGACGAGGTCGGTCGGGACGATTCTGCGGATCTACGTCGCCTACGAGCCGCTCCGTGTCTTCCTTCGCCTGGCGGCGCTCGTCTCGCTCGGCGGCTTCGTCCTCCTCGGACGCTGGCTCTACCTGTGGGCGACGGAGCCGGGCGCGACCGGGCACATCCAATCGCTCATCGTCGGGGTCGGGCTCCTCATCTTCGCGCTCCAGCTCGCCATGCTCGGCGTCATCGGGGAGCTCTTGCGGGCAAACCGCGTCGTCTCGGAGCGGACGCTGGAGCGGGTGCGCAAGATCGAGCTCGCCCTGGGTGTCCTGCCGGACAGCCTGCCCGGCGAGGAGCGACCCGCAGTACGCGAACGGGAGCCGGTTGAGTCCTGAGTCCGCCTCGGCCGACCTCCAGGGGCCGGCCGGCAACACCTACGACAAGTACGGAACGCGGAATCCGCTCGCGCGCCGGCTCGTGGCCCGCTTCCTCGCCGAGGCCGACGACGCGATCCGCGAAGCGGCTCCCGCCAGCGTGCTCGACGTCGGCTGCGGCGAGGGTGTCGTCACCGCGCGCATCGCGGGCCTCCTCCCGCAGGCACGGATCGTCGGGCTGGACGTCGAGGATCCCGAGCTCGGCGCCGACTGGCAGCGCCGCGCGGGCGGAAACCTCTCCTTCGAGGCCGGCTCGGCCTATTCGCTCCCGTACGAGGACGGCTCGTTCGACCTCGTCTGCGCCTTCGAGGTGCTCGAGCACCTGGAGCGCCCCGAGGAAGGCCTCGCCGAGCTCGCCCGCGTTGCCGCGCAGACGCTCGTCCTGAGCGTTCCCCGCGAGCCCCTCTGGCGAGCGCTGAACATCGCCACGGGCCGCTACCTCCGCCGCGTCGGGAACACCCCGGGGCACGTCAACCACTGGTCACGGCGCGCCTTCGCCGAGTTCGCCGGGAGCGCCGGCGAGGTCACCCGCCTGCGCTCACCCCTGCCGTGGACGATCACGACAGTTCGACGGTAACCCGGCTCCGCGCCCTCGGCGCCTCGCGCTGGGCGCGCCCGCTCGGCACCCTGCTCGGCCTCGGGCTCCTCGCGGTTCTCCTCCTCCGTCTCGCCCACCTGTGGGACGAGCACCCGGTGCCGCTCGGCGACGCCAACTGGGGCCTCCTCGCGCTCGCGCTTCTCCTCTCGGGCCTGGCGATGGCCGCCTACGCGGCCGTGTGGGGGACGACGATCCGAGCCACCGGAGTCGAAGCGCCTCCCGGTCTCCTCGTCGCCTTTTTCGCCGGCCAGCTCGGGAAGTACGTTCCGGGAAGCGCATGGCAGTACGTGGGCCGCGCGGGGCTCGCTACGCGGCTCGGGGTGCCCGTTCGCTGCGCGGCTGTCTCGCTGGGCCTCGAGGCGCTGTGCTCGCTTGCCGCCGCCGCGCTCGCCGCACCGTTCATCCTTGCGGACAGCACGGCCCGTGCGCTCGCGGTCACTGTGGCGATCGCCGCGGCGGGGGCGGCCGCCGTCGCGCTCATCCGCTCGCCCTGGGGCAGCCGGATCGCACGCCGCGTGCTCGAGTGGGTGGCCGGCCGCGCAACCGTCAGCCTGCGGTCGCTCGAAGCGGCGACCCCCCGCTATTTCGCAGTCTGGCTCGTCTTCGGAGCGGCGTTCTGGCTGACGGCGCGCGGGCTCTTCGACGTTCCCGTCTCGGACCTCCTCGTCTACACGGGCGCCTATGCGGCCGCCTGGGCGGTCGGCTTTCTCGTCGTCGTGGCGCCAGGAGGGCTCGGCGTCCGCGAGGCCGTGCTGGTGGCGCTTCTGCGCGGCAGGCTCGGCGAGAGCGAGGCGATCGTCCTCGCGAGCGCCTCCCGGATCGCGTTCACGCTGGTCGATCTGGTGGGCGGTGCCACGGCGTTGACCCTCCTGCGCGTGTCTAGTATTCGCGCCCGTGGCCGAGACACCGCTGCGGATTCTCGGAGTCGGTGACGGCTCCTCCATCATCTTCCTGCGCTGGGCCTGGGCGCTCGCCGAACGCGGGCACGAGGTACATATCGCAAGCGACCGCCTCTGGCCTCGCCCCGAAGAGCTGGACGGCGTCTCGCAACACGACGTCCGCGAGCTAGACGCGATAACGCGCCTCAGGGGAGTGCGGAGATGGCGCTTCGCCGGCGCGATCGGCAACCTTGCCCGCGAGCTGGACGTTGATCTCGTGCACGGGCACTACCTGCTCCCATACGGCTACTGGGCGGCGAAGGCCGGCAAGCACCCGCTCGTCCAGAGCCCGTGGAACACGGACATCTTCACGTACGGGCGCGAGCGCAGGCGCGGGCGTAAGTGGGTGCGGGAGGCGGTTGCCGCCGGCGATCGCTTCGTCGTCAGCTCGCTGGGGAACGCCGAGGAGACGGTCCGGCTCGGCGCCGACCCCGACAAGGTGCACAGGATCGTCTGGTACGTCGACCTGAGGCCCTTCGGCCCCGAGAAGAGGGCGCCCGGCCTGGCGGCGCGCTTTGGTTGGCCCGAGGACTCCTTCGTCATCCTCTCCCTGCGGAACTACCGGCCGAACACGAACCTCGATGTCCTCCTGCATGCGTTCGACCGCGTTCGGCGGGAGGTGCCCGAGGCACGCCTGATCCTGGCTGCGCGCGGGGGTTGGACACGGCCCGACACCGAGGCGCTCGTCGACGAGCTCGGGCTCCGCGACCTCGTGGCGTTCCACTTCGCAGGGCACGAAGAGCTCCCCGAGCTCTGCGCCTCGGCCGACCTCGCCGTCTCGATCGCCTCCACGGACGCGACCCCGGCCTCGATGATCGAGTGCATGGCCTCCGGCATCCCGCTCGTGATGGGCGACGCGATCACGATCGACGAGTGGATCACCCAGGGCGAGGGCGGTGAGGTCGTCCCCTGCCGGGACGCCGGCGCGCTGACCGCCGCGATGCTCCGGCTGATCCGCGACCCGGAGCTTTGCAGCCGCTACGCCGAGCGGAACCTCGACGTGATCCGGGAGCGCTTCGCGGTCCATCCCGGTGAGGCCCTCGAGCAGGTGTACGGAAAAGTCCTCGCATGAGGATCCTCTGCCTCGGCCTCGACGGGGCCGACCACGATCTCGTTCGCGAGCTCCTGGCGCAGGGACGGCTGCCGACACTCGGCCGCCTGGCGCGAGACGGCACCTTCGGGCCGCTCCACTCGACGATACCGGCGGTCACGCCCACCGCCTGGTCATCCTTCCTCACCGGCCTCAACCCCGCCGGCCACGGGATCTTCAACTTCTCGAGCAACCCGAATCGCGGGCCTCACCGGGTGGAGAGCGCCGCCAGCCGGAGTGGGAGCCCGCTGTGGCGCTTCCTCGGCCAGGCCGGCATCCGCTCCGCGTTCGTGTCGATCCCCTTCACGTACCCGCCGGAGCCGATCGACGGCATCGTCGTCACCGGCTACGGAGGGCCCCCGCGGCCCGCCGTCCTTCCCGCCGAGGCGGAGAGGCGGATCTTCGAGCGCTACCCGGGCCTCGTCACGGCGCACCATCCAATGGCGGAGCGCTGGTGGGAGGACTTCGACGGCTTCGTCCGGAAGCTCCTCGACCACGTCGAGGACACCGCAGGCGTCTGCCGCCTCTGCCTGGAGCTCGAGCCCGACCTCCAGCTCCTCGCCGTCAACTTCATGAGCTCCGACTTCGCCGGACACCTCGGGTGGAACCGCCGCGACCCGAACCATCCCGCGCACGACCCTGCCAAGGCCGGCGACGAGGTCGTGGAGGTCTACGAGGCAATCGACCGCGCCTGCGGCGAGCTCGTGCAGGAAGCCGAGCGGCTCTGGGGCGAGGAGCCGACAACGTTCATCCTCTCCGACCACGGCATGAAGCCGATCTACTGGGTCTTCCACGCCAACCGCTGGCTGGAGGAGGCCGGGTACCTTCGCTACCGGAAGCGGAGCCTGCAGCCGCTCCGCGGAGGGCCGCTCGACTACCTCTCCCGGGTCGACCACCGTCTGGCACGGACAAACCGCCGCTATGGCCGCGCTCTCGACCTCCTGCCGCTTCCTCGCCCGCGGGAAGACCGCGCCTTCGCGGACATCGACTTCGGCTCGACCCGTGCCTACGCATTCGCCACTGGAGGCCAGATCTACCTCGGCGAGGCGAGCGGGGCGCGGGGCGACCCCGGCGTCGCGGAGGACCTCGTGGCAGCCCTCGCCTCGATTCGGCACCCGGAGACGGGCGAGCCGGCCTTCGAGGTTCACCGCAAGGAGGAGCTCTACCGCGGCCCGCACCTCGATCGCGCGCCCGAGCTCGTCCTCCTCCCGCGCGACGAGCGGATCTACGTCGACGCGTCCCGGCGCCACTGGACGAGCGCCTTCGAGCGTCACGAGCGGCTCGATCCTGCCAGCTCCTACGGCTACTCGGGCCACCACGGGGTAAACGGGATCCTCGGCGCCGCCGGCCCGGGCATCGGCGTCGCCGACCTGCCGGCGGGAGCCGAGATCACCCAGATGCCGGCGACCATCCTCTCGCTCTTCGGCCTCGCAGCCGACCTCGACGGCGCGCCCATTTCCGGGATCCTCGAGGAGCCCGTCGCTGCCGAAGCAGCTGTGGGAACCGCCCGCGCTGCGCCTGCGGAAGGATCGGTCTACTCCCGTGAGGAAGAGGAGCGCATGATCGAGCGCCTGCGGGATCTGGGTTACGAGTAACCCTTGACCGACCTGCGAGTAGACGAAGAGGAGCGGGAAACCGAAGTCCCGTCGCGGCTCGGAATGGCCGCGCTCGCACAGGACGTCGCCATCTACGGGACGACGCGCGTCCTCCTCAAGTCGCTCGCCTTCCTGCTCGTCCCGCTGTACGCGCACTTCCTCGCGCCGTCGCAGTTCGGCATCCTCGAGCTCATCCTCGCCACGGTTGCGCTCGTCGATGTCCTGCTGACGGCGAACATGGACGGGGTCCTCGCGCGCTTCTACTTCGACAAGGACGACCCTCAGTGGCGCCGGCAGGTGATCACCCTCTACCTGGCGATCGAGACCATCTATCCGGCGCTCGTCGTCGGCGCGCTCATCGCCTTCTCGGGCACCCTGTCCGACTGGGTCACCGGCTCGGTCGCATTCGCGAGCTTCTTCGTGATCGCGCTCGTCGACCTCTACCTGACGAACATCGTCGACCTACCGATGCTCCTCTGCCGCCTGCGGCGGAAGCCCCTCACGTTCGCGTTCTACTCGGCGGTTCGGGGTCTCACGCAAATCGGCTTCAGCGTCGTCCTCGTGGCCGTCTGGCACCTGGGCGTGAAGGGGATCCTGATCGCCTCCCTGATCTCAGTCTGTGTCGCGTTCGTGATCACGGTGCGCGAGTACTACGGCGACCTCACGCGCCGGGTCGACTGGCGGGTCGGCTGGGAGATGGTCTCCTTCGCCGCACCGGGGATCGTGGGCGGGCTCGCGTTCTACGCCTTGAACCTCATCAACCGCTTCTTCATCAACCACTACCACGGCACCGCCGACACCGGCCTCTTCGGTGTCGCCTTCCGGTACAGCCAGGTGGTGCTCGTGGGCGTCTTCGCCTTCCGGATGGGCTGGACGCAGTGGCACTACTCCTGGCTCAACACCGAACGCCATCCCGAGATGGTGGCCCGCGGCGCCAACTACTACTACTTCGGCGCCGGCTTCCTGGCCGTGCTCACGGCCGCGTGGATCCTGCCGGTCTTCCACCTGGTCATGCCGGCGGCCTACTGGGATGCGACCGAGGCGGTCGCTCCTCTCGCGCTGGCTGCGGTCGCGACCGGCGCCTACAGCCTCTACACGGTCGGGCTCGCGGTCACGAAGCGGATGCGGATGATCCCGATCCTGTCGGCCCTCGGGGCGGCGATCGCCGTCGGCCTCTACTTCCTCCTGATTCCGCCGTACTCGTTCCAGGGCGCCGCCTGGGCGACCGCGGCGGCGATGACGGCGCTCGCAGCCATCGTCCACGCGTTCTCGAACCGGATCTACCCCGTGCCCTGGGAGTGGCGGCGGATCGGGCTCGCGGTGATCCTCATGACCGGCCTCTGCCTGGCCGCGCTCGCCGTCGACGCGTGGATGCCGGTCGCGCTCTCGCTCCCGGTTCGCCTGGGACTGACCCTCGCCTACCCGCTCGTGCTCTTCTGGGCCGGCTTCTTCCCGCCCGGCGACGTCGCCGCCGCCCGCTCGCGGCTACCCCACCTCAGGTCGCGGCCCAGCAACTCGTAGAGCCGGCGGTTCGGCTCGCGGAAGAAATCGGTGAGGTGCTCCCGGGTCGACTTCTCCATCGGCGCATACTCGGCCTTGTTTCGGTGCGCGGGACGGGGGAGCTCGTGAGGCGCGAGGCCGAGGAACGAGAGGATCTGGCCGTAGGTCCCGGCCGGGTCGGCGAAGAGGTCCTCGGCCCGCACGACGTGAATCTGCTCCCGCGGGAAGTAACCGAACCAACGCTCGAGCTGCGCCGCGTAGAGGCCGCGGGCGAGGTAGGAGTGGTGGCGGTGCGAGAAGCTCTTGTAGCCCGGGTCGGCGGCGATCTTCTCCTCCTCCCCCGCAAGGCGCTCAGCCTCATGGTCGAGGGCCTCCTCGAACGAGAGCTCCTCGTGCCCGTAGCGCCGGCTCAGATGGTAGTGGGAGTACGCGCGCTCGACGGGGTCGCGCAGCAGTGCGATCAGCCGGGCGTGCGGGACCGTCGCCGCGACGCGCGCCGGGGCCAGCGGATGGAAGAGGTAGTAGGGGCTCGCCTCCCCCGTAACGCGATCGCGCGCGACCGGGAAGAAGCGGCGGTACCAGCCGACCCCTCGCCACCAGTTCTGGTCGAAGAAGTGGAGCTCCTTGTGGGTCGGCTCCACGACGCCAGGATGAGAGCAGAGGTCGTCGAAGAGGGACGTCGAGCCTGCGCGCTGGGCTCCGAGGACGAGGAAGCCCGGAAGCCGCCGCGCGGGGGCGGTCGCGCGCCGGTACGCCCAGCGGGCCTTCCTCGCGGCCCTACGCGGGAGATCGCTCACGCGACGAGGCTCCTTCCTTCCATCGCTTCGGGGACGGCCTCGCCCAGGAGGTCGAGAAGCGTCGGCGCGATGTCGCGCAGGTCACGTTCCGGGCCCGGCCCGGGCGGAACACCGTCGGCGACGAGGATGTACAAGCCCTCGTGCGCGTGGTTCGCGTCGTCGGGCCCGGTGTCGTTCTCGAAAACGTGCACGGTGCCGGTGCCCACCTGGCCGACGCTACGCCAGTAGAGGTCGCCGAAGTAGACGAGGAGGTCGGGCGTGACGCCACCACACTCCTCGTAGAGGTCCTCGGGCCGGTGGGCGACGGTACCGATCGGGTTGCCCTGGTCGTCGCCGAGCGCCTCGAGCTTCTCCTTCAGCTCGGTGCGAACGCGCTCATAGTCCTCGGGCGGGACCGTCCCCTGCGGCTCGCGCTCCGCGACGTTCATGAAGAGGCGGCAGTAGTAGCCCCCCTCGCCCCAGGCGGTGGTGCGCTCCCAGTCGATCATGTCCGGCGTGAGGCGCGTCGGGCCGTCCGGCTGCTCCTTGAGCACGAGATAGCCCTCGCGCCGGAGCCACTCGTTCACGCAGACCCCGCCGTCCATGCGCTTCGCACCGTGGTCGGAGACGACGAGGATCGCCGTGTCTTCGTCTGCGTGTCCGAGAAGACGGCCGATCTTCTCGTCGAGAGCCTTGTAGTAGTCGAGCGTCGCCTGCTCGAACGGGTTCCCCGGCTCGTAGAGGCGGTGCGTCTCGTCGAAGAAGCGCCAGAAACCGTGGTGGATGCGGTCGGTCCCCATCTCGACCATGAAGAAGAGGTCCCACGGCCGCGTCTCGAGCAGGTGCTCGGCGACGCGGAAGCGCTTCTCGGTCATCTCCTCGATGTCGGCGAGCAGGCGCTCCTTGTCGTTCGTCCGGAAGTCCTCGACGTCGACCATGTAGTGGCCTACGAGCCCCTCGATCTCCTCCTTGAGCTCGGGCGGGAACGTGTACTGGCTCGTGGTCGTGTCCGGGGTGAGGAAGCACGAGACCATGACGCCGCTCACGCGGCTCACCGGGTAGGTCTGGGGGACGCCGAGGACGATGACCGGGCGGCCCTTCAACGAGAGGATGTCCCAGATCCGCGGCTCCTTCACGGCACGGGAGTCCGCAAAGGTGAGCGCGTCGTAGGAGTGGTCACGGCGGTTGCGGAAGCCGTAGAAGCCGAGGGCGCCGGGGCTTCGCGACGAGGTCATGCTCGACCAGGCCGGGACGGTGATTGGCGGGTCGCTGCTTCGGAGGACGCCGTAGCTCCCGCGCTCGGTCAGCGACCGGATCGCCGGCAGGTCGTCAAGCCACCGGTCGAAGACCCATTGCGGCGCGGCGCAGTCCAATCCGATCACGAGGGCTCGGGAAGCCATGCGCGGCGATACTAGCCAGGATGCGCCCTCTCACCGTCCTGGTCACCGCCGCCGGCGCGCCCGGCACTGCGGCTCTCCTGCGCGCCTTGCGGGCGAACGGCGAGCGCGAGATCCGGCTCGTCGGCTCGGACATGAACGAGCTCGCCGTGGGCCGGTTCCTCTGCGATTCGTTCCACGTCGTCCCGCCGGGCGGGGATGCAGGCTTCGGCGCGGCCGTCGGGGAGGTCTGCGAACGGGAAGCTGTCGACGCGGTGCTGCCGCAGTCGTCGCACGATCTCGCGGGCCTCGCCTCCGTGCGCGACGAGCTTCCCGCCCGCGCGCTCGTCAGCTCGCCTGCGACGGTGAGCCGCGCCAACGACAAGGCGGAGTGCTACCGGCTGCTGCACGAGCTCGGTGTGCCAGCCCCCGCCTACCGCCGCGTGCAGGGCCGTGAGGCCTTCGCCGAGGCCGCGGCGGAGCTCGGCTACCCGGAGCGCGCCGTGTGCTTCAAGCCGGTCGTGAGCTCCGGCTCACGCGGCTTCCGCGTGCTCGACCCGACGGTCGACCGCGCGCATCAGCTTCTCAACGAGCGTCCGGGGAGTCTCGCGCTGCGACTCGAGGAGGTTCTCGACCTCCTGCCTGCGGAGGGCGGCCCAGAGCTCCTCGTCATGGAGCTCGCCCAGGGCGGCGAGCGGACGATCGATGGGATCGCCGACGGGCGGACGGTGGTGTTCGGTCACGCGAAGACGCGCGAGGCGATGCGCGCCGGACTCGCCATGTTCTTCCGCACCCTCGAGGACCCGGGCCTGATGGAGATCGCCGAGCGCATCGTCGGCGCGCTCGAGATCGAGCATTTCTTCAACATCCAGCTCGTGGGCGACCTCGTGATCGAGGTCAACCCGCGCATCTCGACCGTCGTCTACCAGGAAGACCTCAACCTTCCCTATCTCGGGCTGAAGAGGGCGCTGGGGGAGATCTCGGACGAGGAGCTCGCCTCGTACGCCTCCCGTGTGCGCCCCTCGCGCCGTGCGCTTCGCTATTTCGACCAGCTCGAGTGGGACACCTAGCTACTACTAGGCGACGACGCGGTAGACCTCGAAGACCTCGGCGTACTCGCGGCCGACGTCGATCCCGCGGGTGCGGGCGAGGTTCCAGATGTAGTCCGGGTTGGCGTAGTTGCGGTGCTGCTGCGACTCGTAGCGCCCGAGGGCGGCCACCTTCCGCTCGACGTGGCTCCGCTCGAGGCTCACGTAGGCCTGGTGGTCGAAGTTGAAGTTGTTCCAGGGGATCTCGTACCCGAGCACCGTAGTGCGCTTGAAGGCCCGCAGGCCCTCAGCCGCGACCACCTGGTGATCCTGGTGGACGTCGCGAAGGCTCGGCATGAGGACGGCATCGGGAGGCCACTGCTCCCAGAGCCCGATCAGGAGCTCGAGGATGTCCTGCCGACGCTCCGGGAAGGTGCGCACCTCGAAGTCGTGGAGGATGAGCCTCTCCTCCGGGATTCCGAGCTCGGCGGTCGCCTCGCGCACCTCGCGGGCGAGGGTGTCCGGCGCGAAGC